>JAERRP010000342.1 GCA_016735415.1 Desulfobacterales bacterium
AGGGAACTTCCGCCACCCGGATGGCCGTAACCGGGAATCCGAAAGTTGCACCGACCGCGGCGGCCCGTTTGCGAATATCCCGGCCGACGACGACCATGCGGATCTCAGCCGGCACCAGACTGGCCATAGTGCTGGCGAAGGCCGCCAGTTCCGCATTGATGGGGCAAAGGTCAGCTTCATCAAATTCAGCAATAATGGCGATTTTTTGCAATGAACACATCCAACAATATAATTCCTTCAGGCCCGATGGACTTCATCCTGAATATTCTTTTACTTCCATTTAAGATGGACTCGCAGAAAGTCACAATCCGGACGGATTCGTAAAAGGTTCGAGAACAAGGCTCACGAATCCCGAGGAATGAGGCGTACTTGTCGTACGCCGCAATGACGAGGGGTACGCGTAACGCCGATATCGGACCTTTTACGAATCCGTCATTTGAGAAATCCCTTCGCTCTGAAAATTCCGGCCAATTCGACGGCTTTCTGTTCGGGCGAACCCTTCAGCATTTTAGCGGCCCGCATTTGGACGGGATGGACCAGACGTACCACCCGCTGACGCCTTGAGGGTATGTCAAGATCCGCCGCCGGAATGCATTGAACGCCCCGGCGATTGGCGCGCAGCAAATTGGACAGGGACGGATAGCGCGGCCGGTTGATGCCGCTCTGGATTGAAAAAAGGGCCGGGGGTGACAACGCCATCACTTCGCGGCGACCTTCTTCGATTTCGCGCTCAACGCGCCATTGGTTTTCTTCCGAGCGCCAGCACATGGCAATCACCGCCGTTACCGCCGGAATGTCCAAATTTTCGGCCAGGGCCGGCCCCACCACCCCCTGCATCAGATCCTCCGATTGAATGCCGCAGAGGATTAAATCATACCCCGCCGCAGATGTCGCTCCGGACAAGAGGGCGGCCACCACCAAAGGACTCACCAGACCGGGCTGGGGATAGACGATATGGATCCCGTTATCGGCCCCCATTCCCATGGCGCGCTTCAACACCGGCTCGACTTCCGGAGGGCCGACGGTCAGGGCGTCAATCCGCGTGTCGGGTTCACACGCGCGAATCTGCAGGGCCGCCTCAAGCGCGTATTCATCGTAGCGGTTCATCCTGTGCGGCCAGTGCGCCGGCGTTAACGTCTCCGCATTGTACTCCCGCTGTGTTTCAACAGCATCGATTTCAGGAACCCATTTTACGCAAACCAGGATTTTCATTGGTGCCCTGCTAAACCATCAAGCGCTTCACACCCTGTGAGGTGATGGATCCCATTCGACAAGAAGGATTTTCACCTTAGGCGCTTGTCGAGTAACTGTCAAATCGAAAAAACGAACGTTCGTTCTTTTTATTGACAAATCTCACGGAACTTTGTCATAGTCAGATAAGGAACGCAGAAAACGCTGTTGGAAGCCTTTCACGCATTTGGTCATCATAACCACGGTAAGCCCCAAACGAAGCCGATAACGATTTCGATCAAACCCTATGAGCATCATATACATGATCCGGCATGGCCAGGCCACTTTCGGTGAAGCCGATTACGACCGCTTGAGCCCGAAAGGGAAGCAACAGGCACGTATTGTGGCCAACCAGCTATGCCGGCTGAACACCCGTTTCGACGCGGTCTATACGGGCACCCTCGTTCGCCAGCGCCAAACCTGCCAGGTCATGGCGGAGACCTACGCCGAAAAGCAACAGCCCCTGCCGGCCGCCAGGGTCATTCCCGAACTCGATGAGTATGATGCCGCCACCATCTGGTGCCACCTGCGCGGGGAAATTCTTGCCGATCACCCCAAACTGACGGACAACCCGGATCAATGGCGTAACAATCCCAAAGCCTTTCAACGCATCTTCAGCCGGGTCGTAAACCGCTGGGTTGCCGGTGAACATGCCCTGGACATACTGGAAAGTTGGCCGGCCTTCCGCCAGCGTGTCGCCAGGGGATTGGGGCACATTATGCAGGCGGAAGGCCCGGGCAAACGGATTGCCGTCTTCTCATCGGCAGGGCCGGTGGCCGTGGCCGTTCAAATGGCCACGGATCTTCCCGATGATCGCTGTGTCGGTCTCTCATGGCAAATCCTCAACGCCGGCATCACGCGTTTTCTGTACCATAAGCATCAATTCACCCTGACCGGCTTCAACGATGTGGCCGCACTGGAAATGGAGGGCGGTTTGGACTTGTTGACATACCGATAGGGGTTCGCGCAAAATTAAATTAGCAATTTTCAGCTTTGAGCTTGATGCTCATTATAACCAGTGTCAATCCTTAAACTTTTTCGCAAAGGACATTCCCATGGACTTCGCCATATCCGAAAAAATGCAGACCGTCATCGGCATGATCAACGAGTTTGTCGATCGCGAACTCCTGCCGCTCGAATCCGTTTTTCTCAAAGGCCGATTCGATGAATTGGTCCCCGCTTTGGATCACAGACGCCAAATGGTCAAACAGATGGAGCTCTGGGCGCCGAACCAACCGGTTGAATATGGCGGCATGGGGCTCAACCTGGTGGAGCATGCCCTGGTGTCGGAGGCCCTGGGCCGATCGCCCCTGGGGCATTACGCTTTCGGCTGCCAGGCCCCGGACGCCGGCAACGCCGAAATCCTTCATCTCCACGGCACCCCGGCGCAGAAAGAAAAATACCTGCAACCGCTTGTCGATGGCCGCATCCGTTCCTGCTTTTCCATGACCGAGGTCGAAATGCCCGGCTCCAACCCGCTCATGCTCGAAACCACGGCGGTGAAAGACGGTAACGATTACATCATCAACGGCCAGAAATGGTATACCACTGCTTCGGACGGGGCCGCTTTCGCCATCGTGATGGCGCTGACCAATCCGGAGGACCCGCCCTATCTGCGGGCCAGCATGATTATCGTTCCGACCGATGCCCCCGGCTTCAATCAGGTGAGGATCATCCCTGTAATGGGCGAAGTCGGCCGCGGCTATTTCAGCCACAGTGAAATCCTCTACCAATCCTGCCGGGTCCCGCAGGAAAACCTGCTGGGGCCGGCGGGGCATGGCTTTATCATCGCGCAGGAGGGTTTGGGCCCGGGACGCATCCACCATTGCATGCGCTGGATCGG
>JAERRP010000644.1 GCA_016735415.1 Desulfobacterales bacterium
ATAATGTAATACTTTATTTAGTTGCATCGAACCACAACACGGAAACAAATCGCACGCCCGGATCGCATCCCGGCCACCGACCGGCGGGACGATGGAAAAGGCGGCGCAATACCGGGATGGCCCCTTATATGACAGATCAATCCGACATTCATCGACTGACGCACGACGGCAAAGACATCATCCTGATCGGCACGGCGCACGTGTCGCGGGAGAGCGCCGATCTCGTGCGCACGACCATCGAAACCGAAAAACCCGACACGGTCTGCGTGGAGCTGTGCGAATCCCGCTGGCAGTCCATTCGGCACAAGTCCCACTGGCGTGAAATGGACATCGTCAAGGTGATCAAGGAAAAAAAGGCTTTTCTGCTGCTGTCCAACCTGATCCTGGCCTCGTTCCAAAAACGCATCGCCGATAAGCTGGACATTCAGCCGGGGCAGGAAATGATCACGGCCATTGAAACGGCCGAATCGCTCGGCGCCCGGACCTGGCTGGCCGATCGCGATATTCGCACCACCCTGGCCCGCACCTGGCGCAGCATGGGGCTGTGGGGCAAAGTTAAGCTGCTTTTTCAGCTGCTGCTGTCGCTGGGCGAAGTGGATGATCTGACAGAAGAAGATATCGAGAAGATGAAGCAGGAGGATATCCTGAATGCCCTGCTGAATGAACTCGGGGCCTCGCAACCGGTGATCCGGAAGATTTTGATCGACGAACGCGATCGCTATCTGGCCCAGCGGATCAAAGGCGCACCGGGCCAGAAAATCGTGGCCGTGGTCGGGGCCGGGCATGTTCCCGGTATCAAGGCCTGCTGGGAGCAGGAAATCGACCTGGCTGCGCTGGATGTGCTGCCGCCCAAAAACCGCCTGACGAGTTTGCTCAAATGGATCATCCCGGCCGCCATCATGCTGCTCTTTGGCTACGGTTTCTATGCCGGCGGCTCCCGGGCGGGATCGGACATGATTCTGTGGTGGGTGGCGGCCAACGGCCTGCTGGCCGGGATCGGGGCCATCATTGCATGGGGGCACCCCCTGACCGTGCTCTCCTCGGTGCTGTCCGCCCCGCTGACCTCGCTCAACCCCATGGTCGCCGCCGGATGGTTGTCCGGACTGGTGGAAGCCTTTTCACGCAAACCCAAAGTCCGGGACTTTGAAACACTTCAGGATGACATCCGCTCCGTGCGGGGCTTCTGGGGCAACAAGGTCACCCGGATTCTGCTGGTGGTGGTCTTCACCAACCTGGGCAGTTCTCTCGGCACTTTCATCGCGTTTCCCATGATCTTGCGCGTCCTGCAAACGGTCTAACCGGCAGCGGCATTGCCCCGCCGACCCGGTGGCGTCATCTCTGCCGGCACCCATCCGCTACCCTCCGACTAGGAGGCAATCGCCACGATCTTGCGCTGAAAAACCTTGCCGCCCGGCAGGGTATGCGCCTGTTCCACGATTTTCAACCGCCCCTGGGCAAACAGCTTGATGCAGGCCGGATAGACTTTCCACTCTTCTTCGAGCCCTCTGGCCTTGATGTCATCAAGGCTGTCTTCCGGAAGAATATCAAACGCGCCCTGCCCGATGATAGGTCCGCTGTCTTCGCCGTAATCGATGAAGTGGACGGTGCAACCGCCGATTTTGCAACCATAGCGATAGGTATCGCCATAGCCGTCCGTTCCGGGAAAAGCGGGCAGGAGCGCGGGATGAATGTTCATGATACGCGGGTTGGCCGGATCCGTGTTGACGCGATCGATAAAATAGGGGGTCAGGTTGCGCATGAAGCCGGCCAGAATCAACAGGTCGCACCCATAGGACGTCATGGCCGCCAGCAGTTCGGCTTCGGCCGCCGCCCGGGTTTCCATGAAAGCATTCACGGTGGCGGGGTCGGTCCCCGACGGGAAGAGGCTGCTTTTAACAAGAATTTCGTCCAGGTCGAAATCGGGGGGTAGTTCGAACGCCGCCCGCTCGTGGCGGTGGCGGCGGATGATGGCCCCATAATCG
Source organism: Desulfobacterales bacterium (assembly GCA_016735415.1). The sequence continues at coordinate 1,983 of JAERRP010000644.1, forward strand.
ACCACAAACGACGGAATCCCGTGCCGGTCCGCCCGCTGCAGTCCCTTGGCCTCCGGGTTGTCGCTGCCGACGAAAACCACCTGCCCACCGGTCTTCCCGGCCTCGCAGGCGTCGATAACCGCTTGCAGATTGGTTCCGCCCCCGGAAATGAGGGCACCGATGCGAATCGTGGACGTCATGCTGATTCCTCCGGGATGGTGTGTGATGGGAAAAGAAGAAAACCGTATCCGTTTCGCGGCAAGCCGGGAGCGGCTTCCCCGCGTCGACCATCGAAAGCGCCCCGGCTTCGCCGGCCGGGTTCGGGCCAATGGTTTGACAAACCGTCAAAACTGGTAGCAGAAGCATCACCCCCTGTCAATCGGCCCGCGCTTATCTTGCCTCCGCCAGTCCGTCGGCCACGGCCTGGCGGGGTGCCCGCATGGGTGGCGCGAACTGGCGGAATGTATCATAAAATCCGTGATTTTCCACGGTTGACAACGCCTGGGGGGGTGAATATAATCCAAGTCATTTTAAACCCGCAGAGAGGAATTCAACATGGCCGAAAACGTATTAGAGATAGACGACGCTCGCTTTGAGAATGAGGTGCTGCAGTCGGATACACCTGTGATGGTCGATTTCTGGGCGCCCTGGTGCGGCCCCTGCAAGGCCATCGGGCCGCTCGTGAACGAACTGGCAACCAGCTACGACGGCAAAGTTAAATTCATGAAATGCAATGTGGATGACAATCCCGTGACGCCCGGGAAATACGGTATCAAGGCCATTCCGACCCTTATTCTCTTCAAGGATGGCAATGTCGTCGATCAGATCACCGGTATGGTGGCCAAAGCCAAGCTGGAGGAATCCCTCGGCAAGCTCGTTTAGACGCCCGGCCCTTTACGGCCGCAGCGGCGACCAACGCTGGGAATACCACCATTGAACGATAGACGGGGGTTTGAAATCACTTCTGATCACACCCCGGGTATCCGGTTCGCAAGACCGAGCGTGCCCCGGGGCCATCACGCCATGACGCGACTTATTCTAACCGTTAGCCTTGCCTTCTTCCTGTCGGGTTGCGCGCTTTTTGATTTGTTCTGGGAGGCCGAAGACGATGAAACCGCCCAGACACTGGCCTGGGACGGCATGGATGATTACGAATCCGGAGACTATGAGGGCGCCAGGGACGCATTCGAGAAGCTCAAGGACTGGTATCCCTACAGCGACTACGCCAAACTGGCCGAACTCAAAATTGCCGATGCCAATTACAAACTGGGTAACTACGAAGAAGCCATTTTCGCTTACGAGGAATTCGAGAGCCTGCACCCCCGGAATGAAGCCATCCCCTATGTCATCTTCCAGACCGGCATGTGCTACTTTGAACAGATCGACGCGCCGGACCGCGACCAGACTTCGGCCCGGATGGCGCTCGAAACCTTCGGTCGGCTGGTTCGCGATTATCCCAACGATCCCTACGCGGTCAAATCCCAGGAGAACATCAATACCTGCCTGCGCAGCCTGGCCGAAGCCGAACTCGCGATCGGCCGTTTTTACTACAAATCCAAACATTACAAAGCGGCCATGCGACGCTTCAAGAATGTCCTGACGCGCTATCCGGACGTCGGCATCCATCGGGAAGCTTTGAAGCTGATTGCCAAAACCGAAGCCTCCCTCGCGCGGGCCAACCTGGCCAGCGACAGCATCCTGCCGTTCTTTTAGGATGCTCCCATTAAAATCTTTACATCATTAACAGGATAATATATGTATTCTCATTTCGTCCGCGCCATCTTGTATGACGCATCGTCCCGCGGCACGAAAGGGCGGCCCGTCGCCGCGGACAGACTAATATTCAAACCAGCCACGCTGGAAAGATAGAAATCGGGCTCTGATCCGGTTTTTGGGATGGTAAAAGGGAATATCGATGGCCAAGAAATGTGCAATCTGCGGCAAAAAACCGATGGTCGGCAACCATGTCAGCCATGCTCACAATTTAAACAAGCGTCGCTTCAATCCCAACCTGCAGTCGGTTCGCGCCCTGCAGGACGGACGCGTCAAACGCATGATGGTCTGCACCAGCTGCATCAAGTCAGGACATGTCGTCAAAGCCCCCTGAGGGCCTACGCCCAGCAAGGTGTTGCAAAACCCCACAAACAGATCAAGACAGACGGTTCGAGCGCAGGCATCATCCCGCCCCGCCCATCACGCATTCAACCGTCGGACATCCTGAACCATGCTGATCTTCCGCAGCGATGCGAGTACGCGGTCCAGATGTCCGGTGTCCGCTACGGCGAGGGTCAGGTAGCTCTCGACCATTTCGTTGGCCTTGGTGCTCGTGTTCAAGCTCATGATGTTGGCATCATTTTTACTGATGCTGGTCGCAATATCGGCCAAAAGCCCCACTCGGTCATAGGATACAATCAAGATTTTGACCGGGTAAGATTCATTGTCTTCCTCGTTCCAGGCCACATCGATCTGTCTTTCCGGGCTCATCTTCAATGCATTCACGCAATTGGTCCGGTGGACCGTCACACCATAACCGCGGGTAATATAGCCCACAATCGGGTCACCGGGCACCGGCTGGCAGCATTTGCCGAAGCGGATCAGAATATCGTCCAGGCCTTTCACCAGCACACCCGCCGACGGTTTTCGTTTCTTCACCTTTCCGATCAAGCGGTCGAAAATGGTTTCCCGCGGTTTTGCTTTTGCCTCTTCATCGGTTTTGGGTATGAAGCGGCGCACCACCTGCAGCGGGGTGGTTTTGCCGTAGCCCACGCTGGCAATCAAATCGTCCATGGCTTTAAAACCGAATTGCGCCACCGCCGCCTGCATCTGGTCCGATTTCATCAGGGTGTTGAAATTGAGACGATGTTTGCGAAAGGCCTTCTCACACATTTCACGTCCCAGGCTCAAACTGCGGTTCTTCTCCTGGACCTTGATCCACTGGCGGATGCGGGAACGGGCCTTGACCGTCTTGACGAACTTCAGCCAGTCCTTGCTCGGTTTGTGGTTTTTGGAGGTGCGGATATCGACCGTGTCGCCTGTCTCGAGTTCGTGATTTAGCGGCACTAAGCGCCCGTTGACCTTGGCCCCGGTACACTGGTTGCCGACTTCGGTGTGGATCAGAAAGGCAAAATCGACCGGCGTGGCGCCCTTGGGCAGCGTTTTGACATCGCCCTGGGGTGTGAAAACATAGACCTCGTCGGGGTAGAGATCGATACGGACGTTTTCCAGGAATTCGTCCGGGTTGCGAAAGTTCTCCTGGTTTTCAACCATGTCCTGAATCCAGGACAACCGCTTGCCGATCGATTCGTCCATCTTCGCGCCCTCTTTATAGCGCCAGTGGGCGGCAATACCGGATTTGGCCACAAAGTCCATTTCATGGGTGCGGATCTGGATTTCAACGCGCTCCCCGCGTGGCCCGATGACGGTGGTATGCAGCGACTGGTACATGTTGGGCTTGGGCCGGGCGACATAATCCTTGAACTTGATGTCGATGGGTTTCCAGAGGGAGTGCACAATACCCAGCGCCTCGTAGCACTGGGCAATTGAGTCCAGAATGATCCGAAAGGCGATGATGTCGTAAACATCTTCAAAAGCCAGTTTCTGGGAAACCATCTTGAGGTAGATGCTGTAATAATTCTTGTAGCGCCCGAGCACTTCACTTTTGAGATGGTGCTCCGCCATCGTGCGGCGCAGATACCCCTTGACGTCCTCGACGTATTGCTCCCGTTCTTCCCGGTCCTGGCTCACGCTGTTTTTAATGCGGGCGTACTCATCCGGCATCAGATACATAAAGGAATCGTTTTCCAGTTCGTTCTTGATCCAGTAGATCCCCAGGCGTGCGGCGATCGGGGCATAGATATCAAGGGTTTCGCGGGCGATCTGGCGCCGTTTGCCGCCCTTGTGGAACTCCAGGGTACGCATGTTGTGCAGCCGGTCGGCCAGTTTGATCAGGATGACCCGGATATCGTCGGCCATGGCCAGCAGCATCTTGCGCAGGCTTTCGGCCTGGCGGGCCAGGGTGCTGCCGAACGACAGCTTGCTTATCTTGGTCACGCCGGCCACGATATGCATGACTTCTTTCCCGAAAATCTCCTCGATTTCCTCGGGCGTGGCGTGGGTGTCCTCGATGACGTCGTGCAGCAGGCCGGCCGCGATACTGACCGGATCGAGGTTCATCTCGGCCAGAATACCGGCAACCTCCAGCGGATGGGACAGGTAGGGTTCGCCGGAAAGCCGGATCTGGCCGTCGTGGACCCGGGCGCTGAAAATATAAGCCCGGTCGATGATGTCCAAATCGGCCTTCGGGTTGTTTTCGGCCACTCTATCCAGAATGTCGGTGATTCGAATCATAAGGGGTCGGCGCCTGCTGTTCAGCCGCGATCATTCTATTCTATCGACCATGCCGGCGAACCCGGCCGACAGTTTACTAATAGCCCCTGGCAAAGACCACCCGCCGGTGGCTGGGCTGGCCGCAGTAAACACAACGCCCGTTTTCCCGGGGGGCATCCAGCGGAATGCACCGAATGGTGACATTCAAGTCGTCTTTGACCCGCTTTTCGCAGGCGGCCTCGCCGCACCAGGGGGCCTTCGCAAAGCCTCCGTGAATTTCTGGTTTGGCCGTATCGGTCGGGGTGAAGAACCGGCGGAAAGCCTCGCGTTCGTCCAGCGCAACGCTATGCGCTTCACGAAAATCAAGGGCGCGCTGGTAAAGGTTTTTCTGGATGTCGTCCAGCAGCCCGGCAAAACCGTTGACAAATTCGCCTGTGGGAATGGATGCCCGCTCCCGGGCTTCCCGATCCCGTCGCCCGACAAAAACGGCATCTTTTTCGATGTCCTTGGGTCCGATTTCGACCCGCACCGGGATTCCTTTTTTGATCCAGTCCCATCCCCGGGCACCGCCGATGTCGCGTTGATCGATCTCCACCTGGACCGGACGCCCGTGGTAGCGCTGGCGTCGCAGATCGGCCGCCAGGTTATGCGTATAGGCCATAACCCGCGAGCGGTCTTCATCACTGCGGCTGATCGGCATGAGCACCACGTGGGCGGAGGCGATGCGCGGCGGCAGCACCAGCCCGTTGTCGTCGCTGTGGGTCATGATGAGGCCACCGATCAGGCGGGTCGAAGAACCCCAGGAGGTGGTCCAGGCGTGCTCTTCCTGCTCCTGATCATTCTGAAAACGGATGCCCGAAGCAATTGCAAAATTCTGTCCCAGGAAATGCGAAGTGCCGGCCTGCAACGCTTTGCGATCCTGCATCATCGCTTCGATGCAGAGCGTATCGACCGCACCCGGAAACCGTTCGGCTTCGGTTTTTCGGCCCCGGATGACCGGCATGGCCAGAAAGTTTTCCACGAAATCGGCGTAGACTTCCAGCATCATGTTCGTGCGTTCGATGGCTTCCGCGCGGGTGGCGTGGGCCGTGTGTCCCTCCTGCCACAGGAATTCACTGGTACGTAAGAATATGCGGGTGCGCATCTCCCAACGCACGACGTTGGCCCATTGATTGATGAGGATCGGCAGGTCGCGATAGCTTGAAACCCATTTGGCAAAAGAATCCCCGATAATGGTCTCGGAGGTGGGTCGTACCACCAGCGGTTCGGCCAGGGGGCCGGCCGGCACCAAACCGCCCTCATCGGATTTTTCGAGCCGATGATGGGTTACCACGGCGCACTCCTTGGCAAAGCCTTCGACATGTTCGGCTTCTTTTTCAAGGAACCCCAGAGGGATAAAAAGCGGGAAGTAAGCGTTCCGGACACCGGTGGCCTTGAACATGTCGTCCAATCCCCGCATGATATTCTCCCAGATGGCATAACCCCAGGGCTTGATCACCATGCACCCGCGCACAGGCGATTTCTCGGCTAAATCCGAAGCCTTGATCACCTGCTGGTACCATTCGGGATAATCTTCCGCTCGGACGGGGGTAATTGCGGTCTGATGCTTTTTGGCCATAGGCGTTGTTCTCCGATCACTTCCCGTAGCTATAAGTTAATCGTCCCGCCGCCGCAATTCAGAGCGATAGCGGAGGGGCGTCAGGCATGCGCCCGCCGGGTGGCAGGGGTCTCATTCACTCGATTCCGGCGGCGATTCCCCGCTACCGTGCGCCTGGTCGCGGTGGAAGTCGGCTTCATAGCGGTCGATTTCCTGCAGCAGCACATCCACCAGCGCGCTTTCAGGAACCTTGCGCACGACTTCACCTTTTTTAAACAGAATCCCGACCCCCTTGCCGCCGGCAATACCGATATCCGCCTCCCGGGCCTCACCCGGCCCATTGACCACACAGCCCATAACCGCGATTTTGATCGGCAGCCTCAGGGTGCTGATCCGGGCGTCCACCTTCTCCACGATATCGAACAGGTCGATCTGGGTGCGGCCGCAGGTCGGGCAGGCAATCAGGTCCGGTCCCCGGCGGCGGATATCCAGGGCCTTGAGGATTTCGTAACCGACACGGATTTCTTCGACCGGATCGCGGGTCAGCGACACCCGCAGGGTATCGCCGATGCCTTCCGCCAGCAGCATCCCGATCCCCATGGCGGATTTGACGATGCCGGCATAAAGGGCGCCGGCCTCGGTCACGCCGATATGCAGGGGAAGATCGGTGCGGGTGGCCAACAGGCGATAGGCCGCCAGGGTTCGCGGCACATCCGAGGCCTTGATGGAAAGCTTGATGGCCTGAAAATCGAAAGACTGCAGTAAATCCACATGACGCATGGCGCTTGCCACCATGGCCTCGGGCGTTACACCCCCGTATTTCTCCAGGATATCCTTTGCCCGCGAACCACTGTTGACCCCCTCACGAAATGCTATGCCATCACT
>JAERRP010000556.1 GCA_016735415.1 Desulfobacterales bacterium
GCAAAACAGGGCTGTAGCTAAAACAGCAGGGCTAACGGTATGCCGATAGGTGGACAGAATTGCGGAGAGCAGATCGGCGACGCCCGCCGCGCTGCCGAACAGGCCGGCGTGCCCGGCAACGCCCCCCAGGGCATAAGCATTGTCGTCATGGACATGGCCCTTGAGCACCCGGCCGCGCCAGGGGCACTTCTCCGTGGCTGCAAAAAGCCGCGGCGGCGGTGGCGCGGCCGTGTCGGTGAAAAAGAGATCGCCAATACCCAGAGGGCCGTAAATCTTCTCGGCGGCATAACGGTCCAGGCGCCGGCCGCTTACGGTTTCAACGACCATCTGCAGTGCCAGAAAGTCCAGGTCACTGTATTGCGAAGCGGTTCCCGGCGCAAAATCCAGCGGTTCATGGGCCAGCAGCTTCGCCAGTACCCGGCTGCGGTTTTCGATCGGGTTTTGACGAAGGATTTCGAAATAAGGCCGCCAGGCCGGAAAGCCGGCCTGATGGCTCAAAAGCTGCCGGATACGGATATCGGCCTTGTCCGTTTCACTGAAGGCCGCCACCACATCACCCAGGCGGTCTTCCAGATCCAGCCGGCCGGACTGAATCTGATGCATGATGGCCAGAGAAGTACACAGGGGCTTGGTGAGGGAGGCCAGATCAAAAACGGTCTCCTTCCGGACTATCTCCCCGGAGATGGTATCGGCCACCCCGAAGGCCTCATGCCATCGTCTAACAGCACCGCTCTGAACCAGAAGCACGGCCCCGGGGAAGACCCCTTCGTCCAACGCCTCCCTGAAGGCCTTTTGAATTCGGGTGGGGGTAGCATTTGTGGGCATGGCGATGGTCGTTCCGATTACCGATCGATTCAAACGGTCGCCGCTGAAGTAAACCGTAATTGCGGCGGATCGGTGGTTAATACCGCTTGGGGGCCCATGGGCAGGGTATGGTTGACACGGCCGTGGCCGAGGGGAAAACCGGTCAGCACCGGAAATGCGCTGTCCTTGAAAAAATCCGCGATGATCTCGACAATGCTCTGATGGGCGCCGCAGTCGACAAAGTCGCCGAAGAAAATGCCGGCCAGCCCCTGGAAACATCCCGCCAGTTTCATCTGCCAGAGCATCCGGTCGATCCGGTAGGGAGCTTCGGTGACATCTTCCATAAACAGAAGGCGCCCTTTGAAATCCGGCTGCAGGGGGGTTCCCAGAAGATGGCAGAGCATGGATAAATTGCCACCGGCCACCGGCCCCACGCCTTCACCGGGCCGGATCACTTCGGCCTGACGGGCGGCAATAACGATCGGCGCATTGGCGGTCAGCGCTTTCCAGAACGATTTCCGGGAATCTTCCGAGGCACTCCCCAGGGTGGTTCCCATGGGGCCATGGAAGGTGGCCAGACGGCAGCGCGCCGCCATGAGATGGTGCAACACGGTAATGTCGCTGAATCCAATGAAAACCTTGGGATTGGCCCGGAGGCCCTCCCAGTCCAGAAAAGGCGCCAGGCGTGTCGAGCCGTACCCGCCCCGGGCACAGACAATGCCGCCCACCGCCGGATCGGCAAAAAGCCGGTTGATGATCTCCGCCCGCTCCCTATCCGACCCGGCCAGAAAACCATTGCGCTTGTAAATGCCGTCGGGAATTTTCAGCTTGAATCCCATGTCCTTTAGAACCAGCATGCCCTTATCGAAGATTTCGATATCAAAAGGCCCGGCCGGAGCCGCGATGCCCAGCGTATCGCCGCGCTTGAGGCGGGGTGGGCAGATGATTGGCGATGCAGCTTCGGGACTCTGATTTCGTGGCATACCCATACCTTATCAACGATAGATGCGTCGGGATTACCGGTTGACAGCCTCCGGGGCGAAATGCTAAACAGCCCTTTTGCGTCGGGGCGTAGCGCAGTCTGGTAGCGCACTTGAATGGGGTTCAAGGGGTCGGAGGTTCAAATCCTCTCGCCCCGACCAAAACATCTTAAACAAATAAGCGGCTTGCCTCAAGGGGTGGGCCGCTTTTTTATTGGGGGGTGTTGGGTTCTGGGATGGATTT
>JAERRP010000925.1 GCA_016735415.1 Desulfobacterales bacterium
CTCTGAGGGCATGCGGTTAACGCCTGCAATGGGGGAGACCCTTAAACTTGAACAGGGTGAATTTTTAGGCCTTAAAAAATTTTCCCCTGGAACGAAAAAAAACGCTTCAACTGATCGACGATACCGGGATCGACCCAGCACTGGATTTTCTGGCCCCGCCGGCGTGTCTGGATCAGGCCGGCCTGGCGCAGTTCCTTGATGTGGTGGGAGACCGTGGACGGTACGATGTCCAGTTCGCGTCCCAGTTCACCGACGCAGGCCGTTTCGCAGGCATCGATGATGCTGACCGTGCCGGGTTTGCAGCAGCTGGCCAGACGCTGAAAAATTTTCAACCGGTTGGGATTGGAAAGGGCTTTGAAAACATCGGCAAACCGGTCCAGATCCGCTTTATTATTATTCGACATATATCGAACAATAAAACTAATCATTAGGTTTGTCAAGGGACCAACGGTGCAGATTCAAGGCCTTGTCCGTTTGCCCGGGCAACACGGGCTGGATTGTGAAATGGCGGATATTGCCGAACAGATCTACCAGGGCTGATAATACCGGGGCAGCCTGCCCGGGCGGCAGGCCGCAATCAACATGGGTTCAGGGAAAACTTGCCGATCGTATCCGGCCCGGCAGTGGTGCGGCTTTAGCGACGTATTGGCAGGCCGGCATTTTTTTGACACCTGACGCGAATTGCGCTATAAGCTGCGGCGCTGTCCATCCGGAATCGACCCCGCCGCACCGCAGCCATTTTTTTTACGTGTCGACCTGAAAACGAACTGCCATCTGGAGGTAAAATCTCATGTCGGTCTGTGCCCAAGGCAATGTGCTGGATGAGCTGTTGAAACTTCTCAAACTCGAGAAGATCGAACAGAATATTTTTCGGGGACCGAGTCAGGATATGGGTTTCGGCAGCGTTTTCGGGGGGCAGGTGCTGGGGCAGGCCTTGTCCGCGGCGTCCCAGACCGTCGGCGCCGAGCGTCGGGCCCACAGTCTGCACGCCTATTTCATGCGACCGGGGGTTGCCACCAAGCCGATTGTCTACACGGTGGATTGCATCCGCGACGGTAAAAGCTTTACGACCCGCCGTGTTGTGGCGATTCAGAACGGGCGGGCGATTTTTTCGATGGCCGTATCGTTTCAGATCGAAGAGGATGGTTTCGACCACCAGGACGAAGCCCCGCGTGTGCCCGGTCCCGACGGTCTGGAGCCCGAGATCGAGACGGCCCGCAGGCTGGCGGATAAGATACCGGCCGGCATCCGGGAGAAGATTCTGTGCGAAAAGCCGATTGAAATCCGTCAGGTCAATCCGGTCGATCCATTTGCCCCTCAGAAAAAGCCGCCGAAGAAATACGCCTGGTTCAAGGCCATCGAACGCATGCCGGACGAGGTGGCCGCCCACCAGTATATGCTGGCCTATGCCTCGGACTTCAATCTGGTGGCCACCGCGCTCTACCCGCACGGCCATACCTTCTGGGAACCGGATATTCAGATCGCCAGTCTGGATCATGCCATGTGGTTCCACCGGGATTTTCGCATGGACGATTGGCTGCTCTATGCCATGGAAAGCCCCAATGCCTGCAAAGCGCGCGGTCTGAGTCTCGGACGGATCTACACCCGGGACGGCAGGCTCGTGGCCACGGTGGCCCAGGAGGGTCTGATTCGTCAGCATGCTTTTAAGGGCGGCTGATAGACGCCTCTGGAAAACGGCGACCGTCTCCCGGCGGCGGGTGGTGGTTGCGCCTTAAGCGGCGTGGCCGCACCGGTCTTGCCTGTTTAAATCACTTCAATCAAGCGCCGCCATCCTGATTTTCAGGGACCCGGTTCAGACCGGTGCCTTTTGTTTGCGCCGGCCCCGGCGGTTATAAAATAATTCCGCTTTGGGCCCAAGGCCGGGTCAAAAACCACCATCCGGGTTGTAACCTTTCCGACTTCCCCGACGACCTCATTACCAAAGCGGCCTAGATGGCGAGGTTGCATGTGCGGCCCAGGCATTCAACTTGACAAAATGAGAAGGAGTGGGAAATGAGCAGGTCACTTGAATTGAGAAAGATGGCAGTCCTTGTTATCGTTGCCGGCATGCTGGTCATGGTTGCCGGTGTCGGCGTCCGATGGGCTCACGCTTTCGGACCCGGCGGACATGGCGGGTACGGGGGCGGTTTCGGCGGGTTGAAACTTCTCATGCAGCTCGATCTGACCGATGCCCAGAAAGCCCGGATACTGGCGATGCTGCCCAGGTACCGGGCGGAAAAGGACGCCCGGCAGGAAGAACTGTACGCCATGCGGAAGCGCGTACAGGCCTTGATGGAAGCCGATACTTACAATGAGGACGAGGTGCGCCAGGCGTTTCGTGAAATGGCCCCGCTGATGGAGGACATGGCGGTTGGGCGGGCGCAATTCATGTTCGATATCAAGTCGGTTCTCACGCCGGAGCAAATCGCGTTCATCAAGGACAAGCACGCCAATCAACAGCGCCGTCGCGGTGAACACCGCAAAATCCGGGAGTCCATGCTGGATACCTGGCTGCAGACACCGGCCGGCAGCGAACCCGCCCGGTAGACCGGCCCCCATGCCGACGTCTCGCACCCTCAACGGAAATACACTGCAGAAAACGATGCAGGATCCGGGCGATCATAACCTGGAAGACAAGACCGTCGTAGCGCAGGTTCTTGCCGGTGATGCCAATGCCTTTGAACACCTGTTCGAAAAATACCGTGGCCATGTTACGGCCATCGTTCAACGGCATGTCCCCTACGACCGGGTGGAGGAAAACGTCCAGGATGCCTTTGTGCGGGCTTTCGAATCCCTGGCCGGTTGGAAGGCGGCGGAGAATTTCCGCCAGTGGCTCGCCACCATTGCCGTGAGAACCTGCTACGACTTCTGGCGCCGGTCACCGGGGCTTTGATCGCCATTCTGGCAGTGGTCGTGTTGAATCTTGACTTCATTCCGGATGCGGAGGCCTGGTCGATGTTGAGTTAAGAAAACGAAGCCTTCGATATAACGCAGATGCTATTGCGTTAGGTAAGCCCATGAAACGCTGGAAAATCATAATTTCGCTCACACTGGTTTTTATTCTGGGGGTCATGGCCGGTGTCGTCGGCACCGGCCTGGCCGTCAAGCATCCCCTTCCTTACGGTAACCGTGGTCCCGAAGGGCGCAAGGCCTTTTTTATAAAGCGGCTGGAGCGCAAGCTGGATCTGGCCGCGGACCAGAAGGTGCGGGT
>JAERRP010000478.1 GCA_016735415.1 Desulfobacterales bacterium
GGTTCGGGCACCGGTGTTGCGTCGATTTTCGGCGTCATACCGACGGAAGTGGCATTCACCAGCGCATCAACTTTCAAATCCTTTACATCTGCAAGGGGATAACATTCGCAATTCAGATCCCTGGCGAGGGCCTGGCCTTTGGCAAGTGTTCGGTTGGCCAGAATCACCGTCGCCCCTTTCTCCTGGAGACCGAAACCGATGGCCCGGGCTGATCCGCCGGCACCTATCACCAGCACCGTGCTGGCCGGTAGTTCAACAAGCATCTCCAGCGTCAGGTTTGCACCGATCCAATCGGTATTATAGCCGCGGATATGCATGTCCTGGATCAGGAGCGTATTAACCGCGCCGATTTTCTCTGCCACAGGATCAATTGAGTCGAGGTGCGGAATGACAGCCTGTTTATGCGGAATGGTAACGCTGACACCGCGGACCCCGATGGCCCGGAATCCATCCATGGCCCGCGCCACATCGTCCACCTCAAAAGGAAGGTAAATTCTGTTCAACCCGAGTTCCTGGAAAGCCGCATTGTGCATGGCCGGACTCAGGCTATGGGAAACCGGTTTTCCCATGATTCCGTAAATTTCAGTTGTGCCGTCAACCCCCATCAATGATCTCCTTAATTTATGGACGAACACTAGATAGCGATGATGGATATTCTGTACAATAAAAATTTATTCTGTCAAATAGAATTTATATCTACTTTTTTTGGGCAATGCACGGCCCAAGCCATAAACTTGCCCACCAATGCGGTTGTCAATTACCCCACAAGACATTTCTCTGCCGCTCTAATGGCCCGACGGGCAAACTCCTCCGGTCCCAGCACCTTCATGATGGCATCATTCGGAATTTCAAGTGAGTACGGAACGGCCGGCATGCAATCAAGAATCTCGCGAAGATTCAGGCCGCCTTCACCCGGAAAATAGCGATCGGCACGCGCCGTGTGGATAAGCTCTTCGATCGTCGTCGGGATCTCTCTGGCGGCATCACAGAGGTGAACGAAGTGAAACCATTCGCGCGGAAGATTTTTTAGGTCTTCCAGATTGGACCCGGAACGGTCGAAGTGGAGGGTATCGACCAGGATACCTGCATTCGTTCTGTTGGCCGCCGCGATCACGCCTGCGCCCGCTTTTAGGTCAGGCGTTTCCGACCATGAGGGGAACTCGAGATCAACGCTCAGATCGAATGGCTTTGCCAGGTCGCAGAGTCGGGCGAAACGTTCCGTTGCGCGCTCCCGCTCAGGATCGGGGAGCTGACAGATAACAGCGCGGGCGCCCAGTTCCTCCCCTGCTTCGAGGAAAGCAAGATAGGTTTCCGGTTCGGTGGCCGGATCCATGCGGGCCAACTCTATGTCAAGAACGCGAACGCCTGTATCGGTCAGGCGCATTTTCGTTTTTTTCATCATCGCGCGATCGTCCATGAGCGGATAGGTTCGTTCATTGGGCGTGACCGCCGTCATGCGAAGGCTCACATACTGGTAGCCGGTTTTGGCGGCGATATCAACCATCTCCGGAGGTGTGCACTGCAGAACCGTGAGGTGCGCGAGCGAAAATTCATAACCCATTTTGGCCGTTCCTCCCTAATCTAAAAAACTGTTGACAAAATTAAATCACAAAATTATTCTGTTCTGCATAAAATTATTCTGTCAAATGGAATCTACACATATTCTTTCCGGCAATGCAAGCTAAAAACTTGCCCACGACTAAACCATTAACCCTTCACCCAACGAGGGAGGACAAAAGATGAAAAAACGGTTTTTAGTTTTAATGATGTCAGTTTTTGCGATTGGCTTATTTTCACCAGCGTACGCGGCCGATTTTCCGGATAAAGACCTCCAGGGTGTCATCATGTGGGGTGCCGGCGGTGCTACCGATAACGTTGCCCGGGCCTTAACCCCCAACGTGGAACCATTTCTCGGAAAACAGCTCATATTGATCAACAAACCGGGGGGAACCGGGGCGATTTCAACTCAGTACGTATACAGCCGACCGTCGGACGGTTACACGCTGCTGTTTGGCGCCGAAAATCCGCAGGTTCACCGAATTCTCGAGCTTTCCACTATGGACTACAAGGATTTCTATCCGGTCAACATCCTGGGCCGCGGTGTCGGCGTCATTGTGGCCAACAAGGACATGCCCTGGAATTCGTTTAAGGATCTGATCGATGATGCCAAAAAACGTCCCGGAAAAATAAAAATGGGTTCCACCGGTCCGGGCGGTTTACCCTATACGGTGGGGGCCATGACGAAATCCGTAACCGCTTTTGACGTCACCTCGGTGCCGTTTAAAGGTGAAGGCCCGGGCGTTACCGCTTTGCTGGGGGGCCATGTCGATTTTATGCCGGCCGGCATTACGGCCGTACGTGAACATATCCGGGCCAACCGGGTTAAGGTATTGGCGGTGGTCTCTGACACGCCGGTTCCGGGGCTGGAAGATATCCCCTTGATTACGAAAGACTTCCCGGATTTTAATAAATATCTGCCCTGGGGGCCTTTTTACGGCGTGTGGTGTAAAAAAGATGTACCGGAAGCCACCAAGAAAAAACTGGTGGAGGCTTTTCAAAAAGGCGCGGCCGAACCCAAATTCCAGGCCTTTCTGAAAGATTTTGGTACCGTGTCGATGAACATAAGCGGAGCGGAGGCCGACGCGTTCCTGAAAAAATGGCAATCGGTCACCAACTGGATGTACGAATATGCCGGTGCGGCCAAAGTCTCCCCCGCCAAACTGGGGATTCCCAAACCGTAACCCAATAACGGCTCATGGCCTCCCGGGCTTCGTCCGGGGGGCCATCGATATCAAATACCATG
>JAERRP010000641.1 GCA_016735415.1 Desulfobacterales bacterium
CATCGGGTGATCGACGGATTCATGATCCAGGGCGGTGGCATGACCGCCGACATGAAAGAGAAGTCTACCCATGCCCCGGTCGAAAACGAAGCCGGCAACGGACTTACGAACGATACCTACACTCTCGCCATGGCCCGCACCATGGATCCCCACAGCGCCACGGCCCAGTTTTTTATCAATGTCAAGAAAAATGACTTCCTGAACCATACCGCCAAAACCGCCCAGGGATGAGGATATACGGTTTTCGGCAAGGTGGCCAAGGGCCACAAGATCGTCAATCAAATCAAGGGCGTGTCCACCGGCCGCACGGGCACGCACGACGATGTGCCGGTTGAGCCGATCGTGATCAACCGGGCGGTTGTGGTCGAGGCGGACGCGGAAAGCGAATAGAACGGCTCTTGTCGCGCAGACGCTCCGGGTCGTATTCTGAAGAGATTTGATTACGGTTCATTCGGCCGCGACAGCCTGGCTTTCTAAAAAGATCGGATGATTTAACGTTGCTTTTACGATTGCCTGCGCTGATGAAAGGATGCCGCGATGACTTCGAGTGCTTTCCAGGATTTCTACCCTGACGACCTGAGCCATTGTTATGGCTGCGGCCGCCTCAACGAAAACGGGCTCCAGATCAAGAGTCGCTGGGACGGCGATGAATCCGTTTGCAATTATACGCCACGCCCCTACCATACCGCCATTCCCGGATATGTCTACGGAGGACTGATTGCTTCCCTGATCGACTGTCACAGCACGGGCACGGCCTCGGCGGCGGCTTACCGGCAAGAGGGCCGGGAGATGGGAACCGATCCGGCCCTGCGGTTTCTGACGGCCGCCCTGCATGTTAACTATCTCAAACCGACCCCCCTGGGTGTTCCCCTTGAAGTCCGTGCGGTCGTCAAGGAAGTCAAAGGCCGCAAGGTTGTTGTGGCCTCGCGTTTACTGGCCGAAGGTGAGGTGTGTGCCACCGGTGAAGTGGTTGCCGTGCAGGTACCGGAAGACCTGATGCCTCCCAGGCGCTGAACCCCGTCGGGGTTTGATCGATGCCTGTCCGGGGCGCCGTTGTCTCCATGGACCGTTCAGGGATGGCGCCAAGGCGAGGAGAAACGATGCGTATTCGCATCCACAATATGCCGGCGGCGGGGATGACGCTGGCGGATACCCTGGAAGCGGTGCATCTGCCGCAATTGATGGCCTTGACGCAGCAGGGGGGGTGTCTGTTCCATGCCCCTGTTGACGTGCGGCTCCACATTTCACCGACGGCCGGAATGTACCGCGTCGAGGGTGAACTGCACACCACCATCGTGCTGACCTGCAGCCGCTGTCTGGAAGCCTTCGGGTATTCTCTGGACAGCCATTTTCATGTGACCTACAGGCGGGAAATGCCCGGTTCGGAAGAGGCCGCATCTGAAACGCGCGAGCTCAGGGCCGAAGAAATGGGGCTTGTGCCTTTCGATGGGGAAGAAATCGATTTTCGGGACATGCTCCAGGAGCAGATCATTCTTTCCATTCCCATGCAGCCCAAGTGCCGTGCCGACTGCGAAGGACTGTGTGCCCGATGCGGCGCCAATTTGAATCAGGCCGCCTGCAACTGCCAACCGGAGGCCGTCGATCCGCGCTTGGCCGTCCTCAAAGACCTGAAGCTGGATCATTAGCACCGTCGATATTCTTGACAAAGGGCCGGTAAGGGGGCATAGACGAATACGATCATTTTGCACCGGCATATTAATGCGTAGATTTTTGATCAGCTAATAACCGCGAAGGAAATTTTCGATGGGGGATTTTACCGAGCAACGCCGAACGGAACGCTTCGTGTGCGAATCGCCGCTGGTGTGCTCTAATCTCAACGGCCCCGATATCTATTCCGGCCGTAGTATCAATCACTGTGAACGCGGGATCGCCTTCATTACCGAGTCCCTCATGGAATCCGGTACGACCATCTATTTCCGCATGGATTCCTTTGCCCAGAAACGCTTTAAGTATTCCGCCTGCCGGGGGATGCGGGGCATGGGGCTTGCCAAGGTACGCTGGTGCCGCCCCATCATCAATCAGGGGCCGGCCGCCTATCGGGTGGGGGCTGAATATCTGGGACCTTAGGGCTCGCGAAAAAATAACTTCACATTTTCAGCGCCGATGCATCCCGCCGGGCGGCGTTGCCAAAGCTCGGAATAGGCCAGCTATTCCTGCGCTTTTGCGCCTTGCCGGGCGGGCGCCTCAACGCCGAAAATTGCTAATTTATTTTTGCGCGAACCCTTACCCCCGCAGGCGATCGTTTTCTGCTTTTGATTATACTGACCGCCAGCCCTCCCGGCTGGCGTTGCTGCTTCAACGCGAACGCGACGCATTCCGGTAAACGATGTCAGATCGAACTTCCATTGATCAACCTGATTTGACCGCGACGGCCTGGTGCCGGGTCAGCGGGCGGCCCGTCTATTCCAGGCCGGAGTGGTGCTGGATCAGCCCCCAAAAGAGTTACGCCATCAGCATTTGCCGCATCGGCGACCGGATCATCAGCCTGGAGCCCTCGGGCCATGTGAATCTGGAACATATTCGCAAAGGCCTTGCGGTTTTCCGGCGGGCCCTGGCAGACGCTCCGGAGGACGCCCGGCCGTTATTTCTGATTGACGATTAT
The DNA here is from genome assembly GCA_016735415.1 of Desulfobacterales bacterium. The sequence continues at coordinate 2,624 of JAERRP010000641.1, forward strand.
TCGCGGATAACGGGTGCGACCCTCAACGCCCGCACTTACATCGTGCAGCAGATGCGTC
>JAERRP010000624.1 GCA_016735415.1 Desulfobacterales bacterium
GCAATAACGCCATCCGTCGAATCATTGAAAAGAAACGGTCCCTCAAAGTCCTGCGGGAACCTGATTCCAGCCTTTTGCTGTATGTCTTCAGGCAATTCATCGTAGAGTTCCCAACCCGCTGGAATATATGCGGAGAACGAGAATCTCTCATTCGTGTATCTGTCCTCCTCATTCTGATAATTTGGTGTGGTCGCACATCCTGCCAGCACAACAAGAAACAATCCAGTTGCACATAGAATCCAGTTTCGCATTCAGCCTCCGCAGTTACGATTCCGATTTCACCATCCCCATCTGCACTTGTTTGATCTTAACGAGCAATCCCTCCCTGGTCAAAACACCCTTGTCCACCAGAAGCTGGACCAGAGCTTCCAAGTAAATCTCTTTCGATATAAGGCTCTGTTCACTGCTCGGCACGCCCCTTGCTCATACACATAGCATACCACACGCACACCGCCACCTTCGGTGGCGCGTAAGACATAGATATCATAGGTAATAAAATCATCCGGACAGGATAGGTGCGTCCGCTCGGAGTGCCAAGCAGATTTACGTTTCAGACACCCAATCGAAAACAAATCATACACCTGAGAACGATTCCTATCAGTCTGACTTTGCTTGACATAACGTCTGTGGTTTGGTTTGAAAAGCCAGATATCGGGACACGTGCTGGGGTCGCGTCTTCACTATTGACAGACCTTACGGCGACTGAAGAATTTTTCTGGGGCCACATCCCACCAAGCCCGCCTTGAAGAGCCGGTTACCGTGATGGCAGCGGGACCACTTGCCTGCTATTTGTATGACAAGCTAAAGAATGAAAAGAGCCAGTATCGCATCGAACAAGGCTATTTAATGTCTCCACTCTCTCCAAGCGTAATAGCCGAAAGGCTCCAAACCGAAAATGGCTCTATCTCCAGTCTAATGGCCGGAGGAAAGGCCGCCGTCAGCGAGGTTAGATCTGTTGAAGGCTAACGAAGCCATCCAGCCAGCCGGCGCGCACCAACCCACCAAGAGCTATGGCCTAAAAAGCAGGCCGCCACTCTTGGTCGCTGGTCATTAAACGTTATAAATAAAAACTGATTGAGGAAGGCAGGAAATTAGAGGAGTCTTTTATAAACGTCTTTACGGTGTCCGACTTTAACGACGAGGATGACGAGCCGATCTTCATGAATTACATAAACAATCCGATAATCACCAACACGAATCCTATGAAAAGCATTGTTGCCTTTCATTTTGGTAGTAGCCGGGTCAGGCAAATTTTCAGCAAGATTATCTACTTTCCTTTTAATTCGCCGCAGGTCTCTCTTGGGAAGCTGTTTCATGCTCTTCAAAACGGCTGGCCTGAACTCAACAGAATACCTCACGGATTAGAGCCCCAACGCTTCCCAGAATTTTTCAGCTGAAATGTTTTCCCCCGGATCCTCAAGCGCTTTCCTTGCATCTTCAATATCAAGGTGATCTTCAATAAGTTGCAGCAATTCAAGCTCTTCTATAGAAATAAGGGCGGCAATTTTCTCGCCCCGGCGGGTCAAAACTACGGGCTCTTTTCCATACGCGACCTTGTTTACGATTTCAGCAAGTTTTTTTCTGGCCTCGGCCGTAGAAACTGTGGTTAGCATGGCAGAATCTCCTTGGTGTACATTTTGTACAAATGGTACATATGCTATGGCCTTTTGTCAAGGAATTATGTGCAAGGATTGGGAGGGTTGGACCAAGCCAACCGATTGACATAACCCCCTCTGTCAGAAAAAAAGACACCGGGGTCAAAGACACCGTGGTCAGAAATTCATTCTTCACTCTTCCCTGTGGCGGAAATTGCAGTGCAAGGCCATTTCAAAAAAATCAGGCCGATCCAGCAGCAAATGGATCGGCCTGAAATATTGACGGCTTTGGTGGAGATGAAGGGATTCGAACCCTCGGCCTCAGCGTTGCGAACGCTGCGCTCTCCCAGCTGAGCTACATCCCCACACGCAACCCGGATTTCATACCAGATCGGCATCCGGGAATCAAATCAAAAAAGCCTTGTCAGTGCGTGCCAATTGGTTTACATCGCCGAACCAGCATTTTTATTGACAGCCGGACTTGCCAAATTCGATTTAAAGTCCAATTATAGTTCTGTCGGTTGCCATCGCCTTCCGGAACAGCACCGCACGGCATGTGCCCACCCGACATTGAAGACCGAGGAAATGCGCCGGCCGAACGTTATACGTTCGGCCGGTTTTCGATGATCCCGCCAACGGGATGGCGCGACGGACAGGACCCACGGTGAGAGACCATAGACAAATCGGCCTGATCGATCAGACCTTACCAGGGACTCAACCCGATTCCGGTGGCCACGACAATGGGTCGGGGGTCGGTCCGGCGCGCAACCACCTTGTTTCATAAAAAGGAGCAGCGATCTTCGCATGGCGGTTAAAATCACTCTCCAGGACGCTTTCAAGACATCGACCTACGACCAGGACAAAATCATCAGCCCGCAGGAAACCGTTCGGCGCTTCCGGGAGAAACTGCATAAGGTCAACCTGGACATCCTCGACCACACCGAACGCATCGACAACGGACGGCTGGACATCCCGGTCTATTTCAGCGTGTGCGGTCAGGATGCCCGCGACATCATCGGCAACAAGAAGCAAATGGGCAAGGGCGCCGGCCCGGAGCAGGCCGAGGCCAGCGCGGTGATGGAACTGGCCGAGCGCTTCAGCTTTTTCAGCTTCTGTAAAAAGCCGGCCAACTTCACGATCAACACATACCCGAGCGCAGGACCCAACGCCCTGCCCTTTGAATCGATCGCGCAGTCGGTGCATGACCAATCCGGCGATCTGGACGCCGCCCGCAAAATTTTCGAAACGATCCCCATGCGCTGGACGCGGTCCTGGAACCTCATGACTGAACGGGAGGTCCTGGTTCCCTTTGACTGGTTTTACGCCATCAACGAATTTAACGGCCCCTCGGCCGGGAATTGCGTGGAGGAAGCGCTGAGCCAGGGCATCTGCGAGATCGTGGAACGGCACGTTTCTTCGGTCGTCAGCCGCAACCGTCTCAACGTGCCGGCCATTCGCCCCGAATCAGCTACTGACGGGATGGTGCGGGAGATGCTGGGTAAATACGAAATCAGCGGCATCCGGTTGTTTGTTCAGGATTTCACCATGGGCATGGGTATTCCGTCCGTGGCCATCATGGCTTATGACCCCTCGACTTTCCCGGAATCGAGCGAAATCGTCTGGACGGCCGGAACCACCCCCAGCCCGGAAAAGGCTTTCAGCCGGGCCCTGACCGAAGTTGCGCAGCTGGCGGGCGATTTCAACACGGGCGCCAACTATGTGGCCAGCGGGCTACCCAAATACACCCGCCTGGCGCAGGCCGATTTCATCGTACACCCGGAGCAGACCATCGACTTGCAGGCCTTGCCCGACCTGTCCCACGACAACATCCGGGTGGAGGTCGAAAACCTGATCGGGGCCTTGAGCCACGGCGGGATGGAAGCCCTGGTGATCGACACCATGCACCCGGACCTGAATATCCCCGCTTTTTACACCATCGTTCCGGGCACCCATTTCCGGGAGCGGGCCGAAGGCACCAGCGTGGGCATGTTCGCCGCCAAGCTGGTGGTGGAGAAATATCCGCCGGATGCGGCCCTGGCCGAGCTGAAGAAGTTTTCCCAGCTTCTGCCCGACCGTTATTATCTCGAATTCTACACCGGCCTTTGCCAGTTGAACGCCGGCCGGCCGGCCCAAGCCCTTCCCCACCTGCAGCGGGCCCTCGATTTGGAACCGTCCGCAGAAGACCGGGTCAGTATTTACGCTTACATGGGGGTCGGTCTTAAAGATATGGAGAAATTCAAGGAAGCCTTGGAGGTACTGAAGAAGGGACGCGCCCTGGACGATGAACGCACTGATATTCACAACCTGATGGGCTTTTGCCATTTCAGACTCAAAGCACACGAAGCCGCCATCGAAAGCTTTAAAAAAGTCGTAAAGCTCAATCCATCCTCAGCCATCGACTACGCCAACATTGCTTCCAATTACCGTGATCTGGGGCTGAAAGCGGAAGCGATCCGCTATTACAAAATGGCGCTGGAAATCGACACCACGATCCAGTTTGCCCGGGACAATCTGGCCCGTCTGACGGCCGACCGGTAGGAGTGGTTTTAGGATCATCTCCAAAAGAGTTGGCCTGATTCTGAGGGTCACGGATTCAAGTGAAAGGCTGAAGAATAGGATTCCAGGATTCAAGG
>JAERRP010000138.1 GCA_016735415.1 Desulfobacterales bacterium
CTTCACTTCGAAAATGCCATTCCGGTTCTTCAAAAGAGGGACACCAACCTGGACGGTCGGTTCGATGTCACCACCCGGTATCAAGCGGGGAGCCCGACTTCTGAAGAGAAGGATAGCAATTTCGACGGCACCAGCGATCTATTCGCGACTTTCGACAAGGCCGGCCAGCCGTTGAAAATGGGGGAGGCCCCCCGGTACCCCGGGCACATCGATCGGAGCCGCCACTATCAAAACGGCATCGTGAAAAAGATGATCTCCGATGGTGACGGCGACGGATTCCTGGAGCCCCGCACCTTCTTCAAAGGGGGCAAAATCACCACCCAGACCCAGGATGCCAACAAGGATGGAAGTGCCGACGTGACCATTTTCTTCAATGATAAGGGAGAAAAACACCGCGTGGAGAGCGACACCGACTTTTCCGGCCAAACCGATGCCTGGGAGTACCATCAGGAGCAGACGCTGGTGCGGACGGAGCGGGACAGTAACGGCAACGGAAAGGTGGACCTGAAAGTAATCTACCTCAACGCAGCGCGTCAAAAAATTATCCGGGACCGGGACCATGACGGACGCTTCGAAACCACCCAGTGGTTCGACCGGCCGCCCTGGTCCATGGTGATGGAACTGGACGCAGACAACAACGGCATCCTGGAAGGCCGCTACTGCTATAAAGACGGCGTCCTCATGGAAAAAACCGTGGATGAAAACGGCGACGACCAATTCGATCTGAAAGAGGTCTACAACGATCGGGGCAAGATCGTCCGAAGCGAAGAAGAGCCGGATGGTACCGGCCGCTTCAACCTCACCTGGATCTACGACGATACCGAATCGGCAATCCGGGCGGAAAAGGATCGGGACGGCGACGGGCAGACAGACATCTGGCACGACTACCGGCAAGACCGGCTGACGGCTGTGACGGAAGACACCAATGGTGACGGCAAACCCGATCTGTGGGAAGTGTACGACGATGCAGAAGCCCTGGTCAAACGTTCCAAAGACCTGAACTATGACGGCAAACCGGATTACGAGGAAAGCGCCGGAGGGAGTTAAGTTTAACCAATAAGGAGAAAAGCCATGTTCGATTTTCTGGCCAAAGGGGGCATCCTCGTGGGGCCCATTCTGCTGTGTTCCGTGGTGGCCCTGGCCCTTTTTCTGGAACGCTTCATTCGGCTGAGCCGGGTTAAAATACGGGGAAACGGGCTGGTATCCACCATGTCCCGCCATTTGGAAAACGGAGAAGATCACCAGGCTTACGAACTGGTCAGTAAGGATACCTCTCCCATGGGGCGGATTCTCACCCAGGCCATGGAGGTAAAGGACCAGGACCGGGAAACCCTGGAGACGGTCCTGATCCATACCACCGAAGCGGAAACCCGGGATCTCTCCCGCTATCTCCAGGCGCTGGCCACCATCGGCAACATTACCCCCCTGTTGGGATTACTCGGCACCGTTCTGGGCATGATCAAAGCCTTTATGGTGATTCAGGAGATGGGGGGGAAAGTGAACGCGGCGGTGCTGGCCGGTGGTATCTGGGAGGCCATGCTTACTACGGCATTGGGTCTGGCCGTGGCCCTGCCCACCATGGTGGCCCACAGTTACCTGGTTGCCAGGGTGGACCGCTACGAAACCCAGTTCCAGGACGGTGCCGTGGTATTTCTCAAGTCCATCGGCTTTCGTATTCACGGCCATATTCACACAGGCAAGGCCCATTCGCACACGCATACCCATGCGCATCCATAGTGTTCGTCCAGAAAGGGTAGGTTTCGGTCCATGCTCCTCCATACCAAAAGAAAAACGCGGTATCAGATGCAGATACCCATGACACCGCTGATCGATATTGTTTTCATGCTGCTGATCTACTTTCTGCTCACCACTAACTTCATGGTGGATGAGGGGATTAAAATCAAATTGCCCCAGGCCAAAGCGGCAGCCCCACAAACCGAAGAGACCATTACCATATTCGTGGATGCTAAGGGGCGGGCCTTCATCGGCGAAAAGGAGGTCTCCCTGGCCCTTCTATTCGATCATCTTAAAAAGAAAATCGGTTCCAAGGAAGATGAACTGGTCGTCGTTCGGGCGGATCGGGCGGTAATCCTAAACAAGGCGGTCAAGATCATGGATATCGCAAAAGCCGCCGGTGCCGGCCGTCTCTGTCTGGCCACGGAAAAAGAATTGTAGCGGCAATGGAACCGCAAATCCAAAAGCATGCTGCAGTGTCGGCAGCATCCGGCCCCAACTGTTTGCTAAGCACGTTGATCCTCTTCTCCGTGGTCATCCATGCGATAGTTTTCATGCATGTATCCGGAATTTATCGATCAAGCACCCTAAGCTATATTGAGATGACGCTTCAGGATATCTCCAGGCCGGTAGTGAGAAATATCCCCCGGCCGCGGCCCAGGCCCAAAGCTCCGGAGCCCCAAGACCAGGTGAAAAAACTAAACGTGGTGCAGCGCCCCCTGCCCCGTTTCAAACCACTGGCCATGGCCCCGGTGGAAAGCAACCTGCCGGACACCCTGGTGGAAGGCATCTGCGCACCGGACATCCCGCAAACGCCGGGCGCAGATAGCACCGACTGGGTGCCGGGCCCTCAAGCTCATGAGGCTGTCGGCGAATTCATGACCACCGCCAGCTACCTGGACCTGGTTCGCCTGAAGATCGAAAGCCGCAAACGCTACCCGGAAACGGCCAAGGCCAGGAGCATCGAAGGCCGGGTCACGATCCGCTTCGTTTTGACCATGGACGGCAGTATCCATGACGTCGCCGTCACCAGTGGGTCAAGAAGTAAAGCCCTGAACATGGCCGCTCTGGACGCGGTTCAGCGGGCCGCCCCTTTTCCAAGGCCGCCATCCAATCTGTTCAAAGGAGAACTGCCCCTGGAGTTGACCATCGTGTTCGAATTGACCTGACCGGGTAACCGGGAAATAGGCAAAGGAGGTGATGCAAAACACATAGCAAATAGAAGCAGGGGAAAGCAGCCGACTCCGGCCAGAGTTCTTGAGCTGCCTTCCCCCTGAAGCCCCCCTTGGGTAGCGGACACTTGTAGCTTAAATCCTACCATCAGCGCCTCTTATTTTCAAGGGGCTTGCCGGACCGCTACCTGTGGGTATTTTCAATAGTTTGCTCATAACCAAAGACAAACACATATTGCTCGGCAGTCATTCAAATAGAACAGCGCATACCATTTGTCCGTTCCCTTCGGTTCGGAGACTGCCGGGCTGAACTTGACCATCTGCTATGGCCATCAGTACCCGCTGGACGGGTTCCTGAAAAAGGATGCCCTACAATCCA
>JAERRP010000106.1 GCA_016735415.1 Desulfobacterales bacterium
TCACGGCCGACAGGCCGTTCTTGCTGCTGGTGGGCGCGGCTCCCACTGCGATTCCTTATGTCTCCAAGTTGTTTACGACCGGAGAGTTCTTCTTATACGGCATACCGGCCAGTATCATACTCATGGTTGTCGTGGGTTTCGCAGTGTATGTCTTGTGGCCCTTGATGGGCATGTCCGTGACCGTACCCCATTAGACCGATCGCAAGATCGGTCAGCATTGGCAGAATGTTGAAGGCGGTGGGGAACACTCTGATAAAAGTGCGGATAGGCATCGGCCCCCCGCACTTTTATGGGGTGGGATTATTTTAGATTACAGTTCAACAGACGTTCGTGCACGACTTCAAAGATGTCGCCAAAGCGTAAAACACCTGTAACCGTCTCACTGTTTTTAACGATCAGAGGTTGGTGAACCCCCATAACATAAAGGCTCAAAGCCTTTTCGAGAGTGTCGCTTTCCTGTATGTATTCCGATTTTTCGGGGATATGCATGGCGTCGGCAACCGTGGTCCTGCGGCCGCGCTGGCATACGCTTTCCACAGGCTCCAGCCACAGATTCAATTGTCTGACCGCCTTGCGCACAAAGTCATCGGTCAGGGTTTGCTCTGTATGTTCAGGTCGGACCTTCCGGTAGTTGGGCTCCAGCGAGCGGAAAATATCGATCATGGTGACTTTGCCAACAAAGCGCCCGTCTTCATCAACGACAATGGCATCTCGATGGGCGTGCCCCTGCTCTGCTTTCCGCTTTTGCTCGCAGGCATGCAATACATCCCTCAAGTTGTTTTCTTTCGTAACGGTTACATAATTTGAAATCGGGATCATTACGTCTTTTACCAGAATGTCTTTCACGTCATCACCTCATACGGATATGCAAGTTAGTTTTGACGGATTCGTAAAAAGTCTGACAGCGGCGCCAGGCGTATCTCGAAATTCTTACGAAACCGTCTGGATTGCGACTTTTTTCGAGTTCATCGGTATGGGTGTCAAGAAACCCGAAGAGCCGTCTAATCTTCGATAGCGTATAGCAAAATTTCCCAAAAAGATAAATGCTAAAAAAAGGGCGTGCTGAACAGGGGTTTCCATGGCCTTCGGGAAGTAATTGGGGTTCGGGACGTGGGGGATTTCCGAGCGTCGATTTGGGACGGAACGTATCGGCCCATGGACTGTGCCCCTCTGAATGTTTCAAACAAACGTATGCAGGTGAGGGTCTTGGGCGGATGAAACCGGCTCAAATCTCTCCCAGGTTGGCGGCGGCAAAATCCCAGTTGAGCAGATGATCCAGATAGGCTTGAATATATTCGCTACGGCGATTCTGGTAGTCCAGGTAGTAGGCGTGTTCCCAGACATCGAGTGTGAGCAGTGGGAGTTTGCCGACGGCCATCGGGTTTTGGGCCCTGGCCGTGGTCATGATTTCCAGTTGCCCTTTGCTGAGGACCAGCCAGGTCCAGCCGCTGGCAAAGCGACCGGTCGCTGCTTCGGCAAACACCTTGCGGAACCGGCGATAATTGCCGAATGAATTATCGATCCAAGGGCGCATGGATTCGGTTGGCGCGCCACCACCGTCGCGTTTCATGCTGTTCCAGTAGAAAGTATGATTGAAGGCCTGGGCCGTGGTGTTGAAGAGCATGCTTTGCTCGCATTGGTTCTGATCGAAGGCCTCACGGATAATGGCCTCCACCGGCAGTCGGGCGAAACGCGTACCGTCGACCAGACGGTTGGCACGGTCAACATAGCCCCGATGATGATGACCGTAGTGAATCCGGACGGTTTCTTCGGAGATATACGGTTCGAGATCATCGCTTTTATACGGCAGGGGCGGGAACTTGATGGCCAGGTCTTTGTCCGCGTGGTCCCGTGAGCATCCCAGGCCTGACATCTCCAGCATGACCAGGGCGCCGGCGCCCAGTGAGCACCTGATAAAATCTCTGCGTTTCATTTAGGCCTCCTGAAGGTTGTATGGTTTTTCATGTTGTTGAAAACGGCATCGTGGGTGCGGTGGTGCTATCCTCCGCTGTTGATCAAGTTTTCCGCAGGGTCGTCGGCCATGCCCGAGTCAAAACGGGGGGATCGGCCTGAAACGAGGCGCATTTTTAAGATAGACACCGATTAATCAATGGTTTCGGCTTCCTGAGCCCTGTCGGGCAGGGCCGGCCGGACCTTGATGACGGTTTCTTTACGAATCTGCACCGTTCCGGGCTTGGCCCCTCGCGGTTTGGTGACAAAGCGTGCCCGCGTGGCGGATACCGCCACGGTGCCACCGGAGCGGGCCTTGCTGTGATATGCGGCCACCGCCGCGGCCTGTCGCAGGATTTGGGGCGAAGGGTCCTGGCCGGGCCTGAGCTGCAGAATGACATGGCTGCCCGGCATTCCGCGCACATGAAACCACCAGTCGTTGGGGCGCGCGATGCGCAGGCTCAACCGATCGTTGTCGGCGTCCGTGCGTCCCGCCAGGACCTTCCAGCCCTCCGGCAGGGTATAGGCGTAGAGTCGAGGGGGTGGCGCGGCCTGGTATTTGGCGCGTCGGTTCGGCATGCGTAGTCCTTCGCAGTGTCGGCGCTGCGGATCGCCTGGGTTGTGGTGGGGCCGCGTCTTTAAACGCTGAGCGCCAGACGCAGATTACCGATAAATCATCCTGATTTCAACAGGAATATTGGTGAATTATAGATTGGAGACAATAAGCCGCAAGGATCCCCCTGCCCGCCAATCAGGGTTGAGACGATCCGGATTGTCTGACCGACCCACTGGAAACACCTTCCCGGGTTGTCAACTGGAGGGCGTCGCGGCCGACGATTACGGTAGGGGCTCGTGGACGGATTTCAGTATTTCAATATGCTGGCGTTTCAGGCATTCCAAGGTTTGACCCAGGCTGTAAGCCATGTAGTACTTGACTACGTTGGAGACATAGCGAACCGTTTCATTTCCGATCAGGCGTCTGGCGGCCAACTCGGTGTGACCGAACCATTTCCCGGGGTCGTACCCCAGGCGGGCGGCCAGACGCCGGCAGCGGGCGATTTTACCCGGTCCGGCGTTGTAGGCTGCCAGGCTGAAACGAATGCGTTCTTCCGGGCTGAAATCGTTGGAGGGGAAATAGACATCGCGCAGGAGGGCCAGGTATTTCGTGCCGGCATGAACATTCTGTTCGGGATCATGGATTTTATTGATATCGATATTGACGTCTCCGGCCGTGGCCGGCATGGCCTGCATCAACCCGCTCGCACCTGCGTGGGACCGTCGACGGTTTTTCATCTGCGATTCCTGATAAGCGATGGCGGCCAGGAGCATCCAGTCA
>JAERRP010000023.1 GCA_016735415.1 Desulfobacterales bacterium
GGCCAGGTCGAGCCCTTTAATGCGCGGTGGCCGGGTCGGCAGCAGGTTCTGCTGCACTTCGCGGGCCAGCAACATGGAAAGTCGCAGGCTCTCATGCTCTTTGAGCCCCTCGGTCATCTGGTTTATGACATCACCGGTATAACCGATTTCATCATTGGAAGTCACCTGCACCTTCGCGTCGAAGTTTCCGGCGCGCACCTTCTGCAAGGCGCGGATGATGGCCCATAACGGCCGCGCCAGATTACTGCTGACCAGAAAAAACAGCCAGAGCCCCACGGCAATGAAAATCGGGGAAGTGATCATCAGGTGGGTGCCCAGGCGCTCCAGGGCCGTGGCCGGGTCGTAGCCCGCGCTGCGAATCTGTACGTAGACGAAAATCTGGGTGACAAAAGGCACCAGATTGCAGGCAAACAGCAAGGCCGCCAGTCGAATCCGGATGCTGATGCGAATCGTCCGGGGCACGCCGTAAAGTTGGCCGGCCGGAAAAAAAAAGGGGATCATCACCTTCTGTAAAATATGCTCCAGAACAAAAAAGGCGACGGTGCAGGTAATCAAACCGATGCTGAGGTTGCTGATAACCGCGCGCTGGATGACCGTCGGTGTTTCGTCCATGAAATAAAACAGTCCGGCCCAGAAAACGGCCGCCAGGATCCAGATTGTAAAATCGAGCAGCAGGCCAAAGAAGGGTTCGTTCAATACCCGGCGCTGGACCGCCTGCGGCGGTGCCGCCGGCGGTACCGCCGGCGGTACCGCCGCCTGACAGCACCGGTCCACATAACGCCGGATCGGTCGCTGATAAACCAGGGTCGCGGCCATGGCAATGCCGAACACGGTGGGGATGAAGATGGTCTCGATGCTGCGCGCATATTCCTGGGCCAGGGCGGTCGTGTAAACCCGGGTGGGGGCCAGCAGGGAATTGACGCCCACAGCCCCGACCAGGTTGGCGATAAAATTGGCCAGCAGCATGCGGTTTTTGAGCTGGAAGCGTTTCCGCGGCGTCATCGAAGAAGATTTCATGACTTTAAACGGCCTTCCCGCAGGACCGTAGGCGTGATTTCCCCTGAAGCAGGTAATAGCCTGTTGTCACATGACAAAAGACGAGCAGGATGCATCAGTTGGCGTTTGGCACGGCACTAGCGTTTGCCTGACTGCAAATTGATGATCAGCGGGATGACATGCAGTTGCCGGCTGGTTTCCCGGGTGCGCTTGACATGCCATTGCCCGCAGCGGCCGTGGCCGTCGAGCATCCGATCGACGCCTTGGACCACGGACGGAATATCGATGATCGGGTGGCGGCTGAAAACGTGGGGCAGGCCATAGGTCAGGCTGCAGGACAGGCACTTGCCCGGACGCTCCTGCAACTGGAATTCAAAGTACAGGGCGTCGTCCCGGGCCCCCGCGTAATGGAAGGCAATGTCAAAAGCGCCCTCGTCGCGATCCCCCAGCAGGGCTTCAAAAAACTGGTCCGCGCGTTCGGGGGGGAACACCTCCGCCATCTTCGCGGGCGTAAAAATGGAAACAAACCGGTCTGCGCCCATGCCTCGTCTCCTTGATCAGGCCGGCACCTGAAAGCTGAACCGCCTTTCAATCCGTCGGGTTGCCTGGGAGTGCCCTGCCGCCAGTCTAAAAATCCTGTTAAAAGGGGGCCTTCGCGGGGGGAGGCCCGCCCCCGAATGGCTACGCTTTATCCTTGATATCATTAGCACATCACCCCCCTGATTACAAACCGTCCGGTGCGGACAGATCCGCGGCAGCCGTGGGCGCGGCCGACATTCCCCTTTGGGCTCCGGGTTTTCAACAAGCTTGACGGCAGGGGACCGATTCCTTAACATCTGGCATATATTTTGAGAAAGGACGAGCCCCGGTGACGTTGATCCGCAACCCCAAATTCATGATTGGCGGGCTGCTGTGCGCGCTTGTGTTCGCTGCCCTCTTAGGCCTGCGTATCGGCCTCGTTAACCTGCCGTTGGAACATGGCGGCTCTTCGGCCCGGGCAGTTCTGACCGCGCCCGGCGATGCCGAGCGCTGGATGAAAATCCTCCAGGACGACCGCCACATCGGCTACGCCCATTCGCAGCTGGTCCGTGAGAACGCGGGTTATCGCCTGAAAGAAGATCTCTACCTGCGTCTGAACACCATGGGCCTCGTGCAGGATTTGCGTCTCAACTATGACGGGCAGCTTGATGACACCATGGCACTGGCCGCCTTCCGGTTCGATATGCAATCCGGGCGCTTCAGCGTCGGCATTGAGGGGCAGATGGAGGGCGACTGGCTGATCTGCCGGATCGACAGTGGCGGGACGGGCAAAACCGCCCGCCTGCGCTTCGACTCCCCGCCCTTCCTGCCGGCCGGCATCTTTCCGGCTACGGCCGCCGCCGGCCTGGTGCCGGATCAAACCTATCGCTACCCTATTTTCGATCCGGCCACTATGGCCCGGGGAGAGGTCAGCGTGACCGTGATCGGTCGTGAGCCGATCGTAATCGGGAAGGAAACCCTCACGGCCACCCGGGTCGAGCTGGTCTACAAAGGGCTTCACCAGCAGGCCTGGATCGACGACGACGGCACCGTTTTGATGGAGAAAGGGCTGCTGGGCCTGCAGCAGATACGGTCCACGCGCGAAGAAGCCCTGCAGCCGCTGACCCTGACGGCCAGTGCCGATCTCACCCGCATGGCGGCGGTCACCCCCGACCGGCCCATCGCGGACGCCCGCCGCCAGAAATGGTTAAAGCTGCGGCTGGACGGCGTCGGTCCGGACCGGCTGCCGGCCTCCGACAACCGCCAGGTGCGCAACGGCCGGGAACTGCTCATCAGACTCGAACCGCTGCCGGAAGACAGGGCCTCTTTGACATTGACTGGGGATTTCCAGCCGTATCTATTGCCCTCACCCCTGGTGCAGGCAGACGATCCCCGCATCCAGCGGCTGGCGGCCGAGCTCGCCGCGCAAGCGAATACCCCCCGGGCGAAGATTGAGGCCATCATGGACTGGATGGATACCAACATCGAAAAACGCCCGGTTTTGTCCCTGCCGGATGCCCTGAATACGCTGGCAGAGCGCATGGGGGACTGCAACGAACACGCCGTATTGCTGGCGGCCCTGGCGCGCGCGGCCGGCATCCCGGCCCAGATCGAAGCCGGCCTGGTTTACCTTAAGGGACGTTTTTACTACCATGCCTGGAACCGGGTCTACCTCGGCCAATGGATCACGGTGGACGCCCTCATGGGGCAGATGCCCGCCGATGCCACCCATATCCGACTGGCCCGTGGGGACCTGTCCGAGCAAATGGATATCCTGCCGATGATCGGCCGGCTCAATATCACTATTTTAGGATCGGAGATCGCATCGCAGCCTCATGATTGAACTCGTCGGCGTCGCCAAACACTACGGCCAACACATCGCTGTCCGCCAGCTCGATCTCACCGTCCCGCGCGGCGAGCTCTTCGGGTTTATCGGCCCCAACGGGGCCGGCAAGACCACCACCATCAAGATGATCGGCGGCATTCTGTCCCCCACCCGGGGCCACATCCGGATCGCCGGTATCGATATGGCCACGCGTCCCGTGGAGGCCAAACACAGGATCGGCTTCATTCCCGACCGGCCCTTTCTCTACGAAAAACTGACTGCCATGGAGTTCATGCAGTTTACGGCCGATGTCTACCGCGTCAACCAGGAGAGGTTCCATGTGCGCGCCATGGACCTGCTGGAGCGCTTCGCGCTGACGGACTGGGCCGACGAACTGATCGAATCCTTCTCCCACGGCATGAAGCAGCGCCTGATCATGTGCGCGGCCCTGCTCCACGACCCGGAAGTGATCGTGGTGGACGAACCCATGGTGGGCCTCGATCCAGTGGCCATCCGCATGGTCAAGGAGATGTTCCGTAACCTGGCTCAAAAAGGCGTGACCTTATTTATGTCCACGCATACGCTGGCCGTGGCCGAAGACATCTGCGACCGCATCGGCATCATCCATCCCGGGCAGCTGATTGCCCAGGGCACCCTGGACGACCTGCGCCGGGCGGTTCGCGGCGGCGCCCCGGATCTTGAAGCCGTCTTTCTAAACCTCACCGAGGCCCCGGCGGACACCGGCGAAAGGGACGGAGCGTGAACACCGTTTTCGACCTGGTCAAACCGCGCCTGTGGCCCTTGGTGCACCGGCGTCCCGCGGCCGGCACCCGCCGTCATGTCCGGCTGGCCGTGGTCACCGCCGTGGCCGGCGCGCTGTGGGTCGGCATCTTCCTGGTGGCCTTGCGGGTGCTCTCCCACTTCAGCACCATCGAGGAAATAGGCGCCCTGTTGAATTTCAAACTGCTCAACATGCTGCTGGTCACCTCGCTGGCCCTGCTGGTGTTCAGCGATATCCTGACGGCGCTTTCCAAACTTTACCTTGCCCGCGACCTGCCCCTGGTGCATGCCCTGCCGGTTCCGGCCTACCGGATATTTCTGGCCCGCTGGATGGAGATCTGCTTCGACGGCTCCTGGATGGTGGTGGCTTTTACCCTGCCCGTCTTTCTGGCCTACGGCGTGGTTTTTCATCAGGGGATCGTCTACGGGTGCGTGCTGGCGGCGGCCCTCCTGCCCCTTGCCCTGATGGCCGCCACCGTAAGCTCCCTCATGGTGATGGGGGCGGTCATCGTGATCCCGGCCAACCGCATGAAAAACATCTTCGTGCTGCTGGGTGTCCTGGCTTTCGTGGCCGTCTACCTGGCCCTCCGGATGGCCCGGCCCGAGCAGCTTGTGGACCCGGAAGTCTTCGAAAGCGTGCTGGCCTACGTGGCCGCTCTCCAGACCCCGGCCTCGCCCTGGCTGCCCTCCACCTGGGCCTACGACGCCCTGCAGGCCGCCCTGGAAGGAACACCCGCCAGAGGCTTGATGGACCTGGCCCTTTTATGGAGCGGCACCGCGGCCCTGCTTTTCGTGAGCCTGATGGCCGCCGACCTGATTTACTACCGCGGCTACTCCCGCACCCAGGCCGGTGCCATCCGTAAACGCCGCCGGACGGGGGCCCGGCCCCGGCGGCGCCTCCCGTGGTCCGGTCCTGTGCGGGGGCTGCTGGGCAAGGAAATCAAAACCTTCTGGCGTGACCAGACCCAGTGGTCCCAGATCTTCCTGATCCTGGCCCTGGTGGTGATCTACGTTTACAACTTCAAGGTCCTGCCCCTGGAGAAATCTCCCCTGCCCACCGTCTACCTGCAGAACCTGCTGGCCTTCCTCAACATGGGTCTGGCCCTGTTCGTGCTCACGGCCGTGACCGCGCGCTTCGCCTTTCCGGCCGTCTGCTCCGAGCGGGAGGCCTTCTGGACCATCAAGGTGGCCCCCATTTCAATCCGCGCTTTCCTGTGGATCAAGTTCGGCATTTACTACCTGCCCCTGCTTGTCCTGACCGAAGCGCTCATCGTCATCACCAACATCCTGCTCGACGTCACCCTCTTTATGATGGCGCTTTCCGTGCTGACCGTATTCGTCATGGTGCCCGGTATCGTGGCTTTGGGCATCGGTCTGGGTGCCCTGAACCCCAACTTCCGCACCGAAAACCCGGCCCAGGCCGTCACCGGCTTCGACGGCCTGCTTTTCATGCTCTGCAGCACGGCCTACATCGGTACCGTCTTAAGCCTTGAGGCCGGGCCCGTTTACCACTTCTTCATATCGCACGCCCGCGGCCGCCCCCTGCCAGCCCACTGGCCCCTCTGGGCCTGGACA
>JAERRP010000546.1 GCA_016735415.1 Desulfobacterales bacterium
ATATAGCGCGGGTGGTTGCGAACATAGCCGACCATGTCGTCAAAATCGACCTTGAGCCATTTGTCCGACGACGTCAACACGATCAGGCGGTCGCCTTTGCGGAGCAGGTGCAGGGGTTCGCCATCCACGGTGGGCTGTGGGCGCAGGTTGAGCCGGTCCACGCGTACCACGGCCTCCCGTTCGGCGGCCGCTGCCACCGGGGCGGCCGCCAGCAGGGTGAGGGCGCCCAGCACCACAGCGGTCAGACCTTTAGATATTGTTTGAGCGACAAATGACATCCCAACCATCCGACAAGCATGCTGGCGCCGATGATGGCGGTCATCAGCCCGGGGGAGAGGAACCGCAGCGTAACCATACCGGTTACCGCAACGGTCTGTATTTTAGCCTGGATCAACACAAACATGACAAACAGGGCCACAAGGCCGCTGACACCGCCCAGGGCGCCTTGAATCATGCTTTGGAAATAGAAGGGGGCCAGGATAAACCGTTCGGTGGCGCCCACCAGCCGCATGATTTCAACTTCCTCCCGGCGGGAATACAAAATCAGCCGCACCGTATTGCCGACGATGAAAACCGAAGCAATAAAAAAGAGGCCGCCCATGGCGTAGCTGGCCAGCCGGAAAAGGTTGAAAAGCTTGACGAAGCGTTCCACCCAGCGCTGGCCATATTCCACATCGGCCACCCCGGAAAGCGCTTCCAGGCGCCGGGCCAGATCTTCGGCCTTTTCCCAGGTGCGCGCCGTGGGGATCATCTGAACTTCGAAGGCATCCGGCAGCGGATTCTGCCCCAGTCCGTCCAGAATGGCGGACTGGCGCTGCATCTGGGCCCGCAGCCGTTCGAGCGCGGTTTGCCTGGAGACGAAATGGGCCTCCTGCACCCCGTAAAGGCTTTTGATGCGGGTTTCGATGGCGTTGTGCTGGGCGGTATCCAGGTCATTTTCAAGGTAGACCATGATGCGGATGCCGCGGCGCCAGGCTTCCAGCATATCGGTCGTGTTGAGAAAGAACAACACGGCCACGCTGACGATCAGGATGGAAAGCGCGATCGTGGTGATGGTGACGGCGTTCAGCAGGCGGTTGTGACGAATGTCCTGCAGGGCGCGTTTGAGATGCAGAGCAAGCATAACCGTTCCTTCGGGGGCTGACCCCCGCGCTAGATCGTGGGTGCCGTGGTAATCTGGCCCTGGTTCAGATAGATAATACGGGCCGGAATGCTGCGAATCAGGGCCCGGTCATGGGTGGCCACGACCACGGTGGCGCCCCGGGTGTGGAACGCCTTGAGCAGCCCCATGATAAGACCGGCCGATTTGGCGTCCAGGCTGCCGGTGGGTTCGTCCGCCAGAATGATGGTGGGATCGCCCACCACCGCCCGGGCCACAGCCACCCGCTGCTGCTCGCCGCCGGACAGTGCCGGGGGCAGGGCATTCATGCGATTTTCGATCCCGACCGTGCGCAGCACGCTGCTGGTTTTTTTGCGGACATAGCGCGCATTGCGGCCGGCTGCCTCCAGGACCAGGGCGACATTTTCATAGACCGTGCGGGTCGGGATTAATTTGTAATCCTGAAAGACAATACCGAATTTGCGGCGCAGGAGGTGAATCCGATTGCGGGCCAGCCGGGAAATGTTGATACCGTCCACCAGGACTTGCCCCTCGGAGGCCTTTTCGCCCCGATAAAGCAGCTTCAACAGCGTGGTTTTACCCGCCCCGCTGGGTCCGGTGACGAACAGGAATTCGTTGCGGTAGATGTCCAGCGTGAGATCGCTCAGGGCGTTTTTGGCATGGTAGTGCCGATAGACATGAAACAGCCGGATAATCGCCGCTTTGGCGCTGGTTTCGGTCATGCCGGCGTTCATATCCTCTGGACGGGGCCTTGGCGTCCCCGGGTATGGTCGCGGCGGCCGGCCACGCGGGTTGCCGGGCATTTGCCCCTGGTTTGGGCTGCCATTCGATAATCGCTCATGATCCGTGTCAGGCCTTATTCCGTGGGCATTTGGGTGCGCTTAGCGATTGACCCGTAAAGGATTAACTGGTAATTAACCCCCGAGTTCAGGGAGTGCCGTCCCCGGTTTTCCTTGCTCAAGCCTCCACTGAAACCCATGAAACAGGCTTCTTCCCATTTGGTGGAGGCTTTTTTATATCCAAATCGAAGCCTTAAATCAACCGATCCGGGGATCGCTTTACCGCTGGCGGTCCTGTGGCGACCATGACCCCCCAGGAAAGCAGGCCCGATGACCGAATCTGCGCTCAAAGCCGAGCTGATCAATCTTCTATGTGAGAAATCTTTTCAATACAGTCCCGAGCCGGTGTTCAAGCTGGTTTCGGGCCAGATGAGCTCGTTTTATGTCAATTGCAAACCCGCCAGCCTGAACCCGCGCGGCATGTTCCTCATCGGGCACCTGGTGCTCGAGGCGCTGGTTTCAGAAAATTTGAAAGGGGTCGGCGGCTTGACCTTCGGGGCGGATCCCATTGCCGTGGCCACCGCTTTTGCCTCCGAGCTTCAAGAGCGGCCGCTACAGGCTTTTTCGATCCGCAAGGAGCAGAAAGACCACGGTATCGTCAAGTGGATCGAAGGCGACATTGCACCGGGTGACAGGGTCGCCATTATCGATGATGTCGCCACCACGGGCGGCTCCACCATCAAGGCCATTGAACGGGCGCGCAGTGAAGGGGTGGTGGTGGCCCAGGCCGTCATCCTGGTGGACCGGCAGGAGGGGGGTCTCGACAATATCCGCCGGCATGTCCCGAACGTGACGGCCATTGTCACGCGCGACGAACTCGTGGAGCACTGGAAGGAATTGAACCCGTTATCATAGCGCGCAATCATTGTGACAACAAAGGTGACCTGATTTGCGCCATGCCTGCCGTTACTTTCTATTTCCTCATTAATTCTTTTCGGACCTATAACCCCAAAAAAGGTAGGGTTGTGCCCGCCCGGCAAGGCGCAAAAGCGCAGGAATAGCTGGCCTATTCCGAGCTTTGGCAACGCCGCCCGGCGGGATGCATCGGCGCTTAAAATGTGAAGTTATTTTTTCGCGAGCCCTTAGGAGGGGAAATAGGTGGCGGCGGCGTTGTCGGATTCCCAGGCGGTCACCCGGGCAACCGTAACACCCGGTATCGACAGGCGGGCACGAAGGCCGTTGGCCACGTAGCGGGCGATGTTTTCCGAGGATGGCGGGGTGCCGTTCTTGAAATATTCGATATCGTTTAAATATTTATGGTCCAGGGTTTTCATCAGGTCGCGCACATGGGTCTTGATGATGCCGAAATCCACCAGCACCCCACCCTCGTCGAGCTGATTCCCCCGCACATAGACTTCCATCTTCCAGTTGTGACCGTGGAGGTTCTCACATTTTTCGCCGACCATCGTGAGGCGGTGGGCGGCGGCAAAACCGGTGATGACCCGAAGTTCGAACATGGCGTTATCCCGTTGTCGGCCCGGCCTCATCTCGGTTTATTTTTTCCGGCCGCGGCCCTGAGTGGTCAACGATTGAGTGCTCCGGCCGGTTCAGGCCCGGGCCGATTCGCCTCTGAGAATGTTTTTGAGTTTACTGGAGAGCTTGCCGGATTCCAGTTTTTCAAAATCCTTGAGGAGCGCTTCCTGTTTCCGGTTCAGACCGGTGGGGGTTTTGATAATGACCTGGATAATCTGGTCTCCACGGCGGCCGCTGCGCAGGGAGGGAATTCCCTGGCCTTCGAACCGGAATACATCCCCGTACTGGGTGCCTTTGGGAATTTTAAGCGTCTTTTCGTCTTCGAGGGTGGGAACTTTGATGGAAGCACCGAGGGTCGCCTGAACGAAGGATATGGGCACCCGGCAGACAATGCTGGTGTTGTCGCGCTCGAAGAATTCGTGCGATTCGATGTGAATGAACACGTAGAGATCGCCGCGCGGCCCTCCGTGCCGGCCGGCCTCACCCTCCCCGGTCAGTCGCAGCCGTGAACCGGTATCGACCCCGGCCGGAATTTTGACGGAGACGGTCTTGCGGGTCTGGATCTGGCCCGTGCCCCGGCATCCCCGGCAGGGGTGGGGGATCATCTGGCCGTTGCCCCGGCAATGGGGGCAGGTGGTGCGTACGGTAAAAAAACCCTGGCTGCGGGAAACCTGCCCGCTGCCGCCGCAGTAACTGCAGGCTTCGGGCTGGGTGCCCGCTTCACAGCCGCTACCCTGGCAATCGCTGCAAACGTCCAGTTTCTCGAGATGGATTTCGGTCTCGGTGCCGAAGGCGGCGTCCCTGAAGCTCATTTGCAGGTCATAGCGCAGGTCGGTGCCCCGCTGGGTGCGGCTGCGCGAGCGCCGGCCGCTTCCAAAACCGAAAAAATCTTCAAAAATATCGCCGAAACTCGAAAAGATGTCTTCGAAACCGCTGAACCCGGAAAAACCCTGCCCTTCCAGGCCCTGGTGGCCGTATTGATCGTAAATCCGGCGCTTCTGGGGATCCGAAAGCACGTCGTAGGCCTCCGCGGCTTCCTTGAATTTTTCTTCGGCGGCGTTGTCCCCGGGGTTGCGGTCGGGGTGATATTTGAGGGCCAGCTGGCGGTAGGTCTTTTTCAGTTCGTTGTCACTGGCGTCGCGACGCGTTCCGAGGACTTCGTAATAATCCCGTTTACTGCTCATTGAATTTTCCGGTTCATTTTAAATTTCGGTTTATCCCAGACAAGCGAAAACAGCGCCCCGGGCATCCAGCCGCTGTTTTTCCCCGCTGAGTATTTTTTTAACATCAGTGATTCAATCCGGTGGACGGTTGGTGCCCGTATTCGTTTTCGGGTACCGAATTTGAGATGCCATCACACCCGTAAAAGATGGCGTTAAGGTAAAGCCAATTCTAAAAATGTCAAACCGATTCGCCCGGCCCCGACATTTGCGCAGGGGTCGGATCGGGGGGCTTCCGTTCGCCCCGGACCGTGTGCACAGGC
>JAERRP010000420.1 GCA_016735415.1 Desulfobacterales bacterium
CCCACACTCAGGCCGCCCAGGGCGTATCCGGGCAGGTCCAGCGCCACCAGCGCTTCGGCGGACCGGCGGCGTAAATCATCATACATACCGCCCTGCACGATACCGAAAAGGGCCGCCTGCGGCCGGGCCCTGGCAGCCCAGACCGTGCGGCCTCTTGCCGCCCAGCGGGTGGTGCGCTCCAGGGCGGCAAGGACGTCGGCACGATCGGCCGGGTATCCGATACACCAGTCCAGCGGCATGATGATATCCGAGTCCAGACCGATCTGAATTTCAACGGCTTTTTCAGGCGTCAACATATGGCGGGAACCGTCGATATGCGATTGAAAGGCCGCGCCCTCCTCGGTGATTTTCTGAAATTTGGCCAGGGAAAAAACCTGAAACCCCCCGCTGTCGGTCAGGATGGGGCCGCGCCAGTTCATAAATCGGTGCAGACCCTTGAAGTGTCGGATGACATCTTCGCCGGGCCGCAGATAGAGATGGTAGGTGTTGCCCAGAATGATCTGGGCCCCGGCCCCTTCGAGTTCTTCGGGGGTCAGGGCCTTGACCGATCCCAGGGTGCCCACCGGCATGAAAACCGGCGAGCGCACATCGCCGTGGGCCGTTTGGAAACGCCCGCAGCGGGCGGCTGTCTGGCCCGATCGGGCCCGGATTTCAAACTTCAGCATAAGGTTCGCGATTCCGGATATCGGGATGGATCAACATGGCGTCGCCGTAACTGAAAAAACGATATTGCTCCGCCACGGCCTTGCGGTAGGCGGTCAGGATACTGGCCTTGCCGGCAAAGGCCGCCACCAGCATCAGCAGGGTCGATTTGGGCAGGTGGAAATTGGTGATCATGCCGTCCACGATCCGGAAGCGGTAGCCGGGATAGATGAAAAGATCGTTCCGGCCGCTGCCGGCCTTTATAAACCCGTCTTCATCGGCGGCAAACTCCAGGGACCGCACACAGGTGGTGCCGACGGCGATAATGCGCCCGCCCTGGCGGCGGTGACGGTTGATTCGATCCGCGGTTTGCGGGGAGATGGAAAACCGTTCAGCGTGCATGCGATGTTGCCGAATGTCGTCCACCCGCACCGGCAGAAAGGTACCATAGCCGACATGCAGGGTGAGTTCCACCCGCTTGACGCCCCGGGCCTGCAACTGCGCCAGAAGCGTTTCGCTGAAATGCAATCCGGCGGTCGGGGCCGCCACGGCGCCTGCTTGTTTGGCATAAACCGTCTGGTAACGCCGGCGGTCTCCAGCCGCCGCGCCGGGGGTGGAGGGGCGCCGGATATAGGGCGGCAGCGGCATTTCACCCGTCCGCTCCAGGAGCGCATGGAAATCCCCCCGGGACGAAAACCGCAGGGTGTGGATTTCCGCATGCGATTCCAGAATCTCGGCGCTCAGATGGTCACTGAAATGGATACGGGTACCGGGTCGCGGCCGTTTGGAGGCCTTCAGCAGGCATTCGCTGATGAAATCACCCGGTGTCTGCTGCGCCTGGCGGCCGCCGGCATAATCCAGGATCAGCACTTCCACCTTGCCGCCGGTTTGCTTGCGTCCGAAAAGCCGCGCCGGCACGACCCGCGTGTTGTTCAGCACCAGGAGATCGTCGGCGCTCAACAAATCGGACAGCTCGTAGAAATGGCGGTGCCGGATATCCCCCCGGGTGCGATGGAGCAGCATCAGACGGGCCTGATCCCGACGGGTCACCGGGTGCTGGGCAATCAGTCCCTCCGGCATGCTGAAATCGTAATCATCCAAGGTATACATCAGGATATGCCGAGCTTGCCGAAGTAAACCAGGGCCAGTCCGCCGATCATCATCAAAAGGCCGAAGCGGCGCAACAGATCTTCCGGCATGGCTATGATCTGCGTCATCCAGCCCTTCATCTTCCGCGGAAATGCAAAATAGGGCAGGCCCTCAAAAATCATGACCATGCCGATCACACAAAGAAAAAATTTCATATCTTTATCGCATTTGCTCCCCGATGGATGGTGTCGACGGAATCGCTGGTTATAGTCCCTTCCTTCGAATTTTGTCAAAACCAATCCCCTGCCGGCCGCCGGACCGATTCCGCCCGGGAAGGCCCCGGCCCGATGGGCGATTTACAGATCCTCCCAAATCGCGTAAATGAGGGGAAACCGATAACGCGGCCACGGCCTGAAAGGTCCCCAACCAACCCATGACGCCAGAGCCCGAACGCAAAATCAACCGCTGGCATATCCGGAACAAAGCGGACGCCGTCCGCTTTCTGGCCAAAAAAGCCCGCAATGCCTTCAAACAACACGGTAAACGCCCGATCCTCCTGATCGGTGCCGACGACACCTTCACCGAGGCCATCCGCGGCGACCTGGCTTCCCACGGCATGCAGCCCCGGATCGTTGCCCTGGCGGAGCTGACGGCCTCCGGCCTGCCGGGGCCGGAATCCTATGCCGCCATCGTGTGCACCTACACCGATATCCGGCGTACCCATGCCGCCGCGCGCTACGTTCTGCACGATCCCGTGCTGGCCCGGCTGGCCTTCGAATATGTCACCTTTCCCCGGGACAGCTACGCCACCCTGCGGCGCCACGAGGTGATCACCGCCGCCGAGCTGATCTCGCCCCTGCCCAATTACCCGCTGGATGTTTTTCGGATTTATGAGGAGGCCCTGTCGCACTTTGAAAAGAAATGCGATGTCCGGGACTTCATGGACCTGTGCCAGCTCCTCAAAAACACGATCGACAACGGCATCGACGGCGATATCGCCGAATTCGGCTCCTTTCGCGGGCACAGCGGGTACCTGCTGGCGTCGCTGCTTGAAGCCTTCGCGGCTGAAAAACAACTCTACCTTTTCGACACCTTTGAATCCTTCCCGGAGGAAGCCTGTGGTATCGACCAGTTCTGGAGCCGGTCACATCCGGTTGATTTCGCTGCGGTCAAGGCAAAATTCACAGCCTTTCCGTTTGTCCGCTTCGTGAAGGGCGATTTCACCCGGACCCTGGACGCATCCGGCCTTCGGCAGCTGGCCCTGGCTTATGTGGACTGTGATGCCTATCGCTCCAGCGACTACCTCATCCGGCGAATCTACCCGGAAATGCTGGCCCCCGGGGGCATCATGATTTTCGAAGATTACGGGCATGCCCAGCTTCTGGGCAACCGGGTGGCGGTGGACGATTTCTTTGACGGACGCCGGGGCTGCGTCAAGTTTTTCTCACAATTCAGCGGCAGTTATATCGTGGTCAAGTTGCCCTAGTCCCCGCCCGCTCGACAGGACGCCGCCTTCAAGGGGCCGTGCCCTTCGCAGGCGGCATCTGAACCGCGGCCGGCGGGACCGGCACGGCCCGAAGGCCGTTATGGCCCCTTTTCCAAAAAGGGGCTTGTCTTTACCGTTTGATCGATAGTAAAAAACCTCACGCTATCCCGTCCCAATCGGTTCTTTCTGCCGGTCAGAGGAGTTCGTCTCATGGCCCGACCACACATTCCTGTGGTGAAGCGCCCGCTGTTTTCCTGGATCTTCGGGCCCAACACCCGGCTGCAGCTGCTGGTTCTGGCGCTGATCGCCATTACGGTGTTCGCCCGCGTTCTGCCGCTGGAAATGCAGAAGCGCATCGTCAATGAGGCCATTCGCCTGCGCGATATCGACCTGCTGGTGCGATACTGCGCAGTTTACCTGGTGTCCGTGGTCTCCGCCAGCCTGCTCAAATATATCATCACGGTGCTGCAGGTCATCATCAGCCAGCGCACCCTGGCGCGCATGCGCAAAGGGTTGTTTGCCCATATTATCTCCCTGCCCCTCAGTTTTTTCCGCAATACCCAGCCCGGACTGGTGGTCTCCTCCATCATTGCCGAACTGGCCCTGCCGTCCAACTTCGTGGGTATGGCGATAGCCGTCCCCGTAATCAATCTGCTGACCCTGATAGCCTTTGCCGCCTATCTTTTCTGGCTCAACCCCTGGCTGGCGGCCCTGTCGCTGTCCATTTATCCGGCCGTGCTATTCCTGGTGCCGCTGTTGCAGCGGCGGGTCAACATCGCCAACAAACAACGGGTCGATCTGACCCGCCGCCTCTCGGACAAGGTGGCTGAATCCATCTCCGGCATCCACGAAATCCACGGCAACGGCGCTTACGGCATTGAAAACCAGAAGGTGGAAGGCATCGTGGACCGGCTTTATCGCATTCGCCTGCGCTGGGATCTGCTGCGGGCCGGTGTGAAAACCTCCAACAATTTTTTCACCAGCCTGGGGCCGTTTCTGGTGTTTATCCTGGGGGGCTATCTCACCATCCAGGGTCAGCTTGAACTGGGCTCTCTGGTGGCTTTTCTATCGGCCCAGGAGAAGCTCTACGATCCCTGGAAGGAGCTGATTCAGTTCTACCAGGCCTATCAGGACGGCAGCGTCAGCTATACCAAAACCATGTCCTATTTCGACGCCGAACCGGATTATGCCCTGGTTCCGCCGGATCGCCCGCCGCTGGTCCTTGAGGGGCGGGTGCAGGTTCAGAATCTGACCTTCGCCCCCAGCGATGGTTTGAAACTGCTGGATAATATATCCCTCACCCTCAACCCTGGGGACCACCTGGCCCTGATCGGCTTTTCCGGCAGTGGCAAGAGCACGCTGGCCCTGTGCATCGGGCAGCTTTATGCCTATACCGGCGGCCATGTGCTGTTCGACCAGGCCGAAGTCAGGGATCTGACCAAACAGGACATCATCCGGAACATGGGCTTCGTGTCCCAGAGCCCCTTCATCTTCAACGGCACCATCGAGGAAAACCTCCTTTATGCCTGTCAGGCCATGAACGGGGGCAACCGCGAAGACGGACCTCAGCCCTCCCTCGACGATATGATCCAGGTGCTGCACCAGACCGGGCTTTTCACGGATACCCTGCGCTTCGGTTTGAATACGATCTTCAACCCGGGGCAGGACGACCATTTGGTGGAACAGTTGATTCGCGTGCGCAAGAACTTCCAGAAGCAGTTCGGCGACAGTCTGGCGGAATATGTCGAATTCTTCGATGAAAATCGTTATCTCTATCACTCCAGCGTGGCCGCGAACCTGCTCTTCGGCAGCCCCAACCGCGAGCGTTTCAAGGGCGCCCGGCTGGCGTCCAGCCTGTATTTCCTTGATTTTCTGAAACA
Organism: Desulfobacterales bacterium; assembly: GCA_016735415.1. The sequence goes on from JAERRP010000420.1 coordinate 5,098, forward strand.
GACCGACCTGCAGCGCCCCTTGATTGAACTGGGGGCCGATCTGGCCCGGCAGACCATCGACATTCTGGGCAACCTGCCCCCCGACAAGGTCTTTTTCGAACAGAGCCCGATCGCGCCCGAAGAACTGGATATCTTCAAGGCCCTGGCCGACCAGACCCGCCGCAAAAAACTGCACCAGCTCAGCGGGGACGACCGCGCCAAACTTCTCGAGCTGGCCCTGCGCTTTACCCCCGGTCGGCACAAAATGGTCTCCTTCCCGAATCTTCTGGAACGCCTCATTTTAGAAGGTCGGGATCTTTTCAAGAAAAAAATCACCAAAGACGACCCCGGCGCCTTCTCCTTTTATGACAACAAGGAGTATATTTTTTCCCAGACGATTCAGAGCAACATTTTTTTCGGAAAAACCACGACCACCAATATCAAGGCCCAGGATAAAATCGTTCAAAGCATCATTCGCCTGTTGATCGAGGAAGACCTGCTTGAAACCATCGTCCGGATCGGCATGCAGTTCCAGGTCGGCAGCAAGGGGGACAGGCTCTCAGGCGGCCAGCGCCAGAAACTGGCGATTGCCCGCGTATTCCTGAAATCTCCCAACCTTCTGATCATGGATGAAGCCACCTCGGCTCTGGACAACAAGTCCCAGGGGCGCATTCAAAATTTTCTGGACACCCGTCTCAAAGGCAAGGCCACCGTGATTGCCGTGGTGCACCGACTTGACATCATCAAAAACTTTGACCAAGTTGCGGTAATGAAAGCCGGTAAACTGATAGAGATTGGCACTTATAATGACCTGATGGCCCACAAAGGAGTGCTCTATGAACTCGTCAGCGGCGGATAATAAAACCGGCAGCGGCTGCGAATTCCAGGAAAACCTTGAAATTCTGAGACAAATTGGTTTTTTTGCCGGCCTGCCCATTGAAACCCTGAAGATTTTTGCGTATCTTTGTTCCAGGGAAACGTTCCAATCCGGGGACTACCTCTTTGCCCGCAACGACGATGACGGCCAGGCCTTTTATCTGATCTCCGGCCGGGCCTTGCTGGCCCATGCGGCGGATGACACGGAGAGCGAAGTGCTCGCTTTCGGCCCGGGCGATTTTCTGGGCGGCCTGGCCCTACTGGGAAGCATGCCGCGCTTGTACTCGCTGAAGGCCGTCGATACGGTCGCGTGCCTGGTATTGACCCGGGAAAAATTCATAAAGGCGATCGAACAGTTTCCCGAGCTTACGCCCCGATTGCTCAAGACCGTGGTGGTCAGCATTCGCAGCTGGGAGCAGCACCATCTTATGAAATTGAAGTCCAGGGGACTTTCCCTGAAAGGGATGGCCGGAATCAGCGCACTGTAGGGTTCGCGTAAAAACAGCAAGGCCCCAACGTGGCCGGCTGTGGTATCCAAATGGCTAAAATCACATTTAAATTAAAAAACCGTCTAACCGATCTGGACGTGCTGTGCGATCACCTGGCATCCTTTTGCGATACCTGCGGCATCTCCAAAAAGCAGAAGTTCGAAATCAATCTGGCACTGGACGAACTCTTTACCAATATCATCAACCATGGCTTCGATGAGAATGATAAGGAGCACAATATCTGTGTAACGTGTGCCAACAATGAAAAGATCGTGGAAATCACGATCAGGGACGACGGGGTGCCGTTCAACCCGCTCCAGGCACCGCAACCGGATTTTAAATGCACCGTCAGCGATCGGGAAATCGGCGGACTTGGGATTCATCTGATCAAAGCCTACATCGACCGGATTGACTATCGCCGGGATGCTGACCAAAACGTACTCAAGCTTACGAAAATTCTGAAAGATTGAAATTGGAAACGATCCGGCGGCGCACGGCGGCCGCCAATACCTGCCCCGCAGGGGCCGTCCGAGACCAAGGTGAGGACTAAGGGAGGAACGTACGTATGGACATTACCGAAACCAGACACGACAACTACAGTGTGTTTACACTCAATGGCCGTTTGGATTCCAACACGGCCATGGGGTTTGAACAAAAACTTTTCGAGTGCATCGAGGACGGCAACCAGAAACTCATCCTGGATTTCAAGGATCTGGACTATATCTCCAGCGCGGGCCTGCGTGTCATCCTCAAGGCCACCAAGAACCTGAAAACCGCCGACGGCAAGCTGGTGTTATGCGCCATGCAGGACTATGTCAAAGAAGTCTTTGAGATCTCCGGCTTCGACTCCTTTCTCCCCATTGTCCCGACCATCGACGAGGCCGTCAAATCGATCTGAGAGACGAGCGGATGAATCCAAACGTCCTTCACTCGGTATGTTTGAGACCGATGAGACCGCGCTTGCCAAGTTCCCTGATAAACTGCGCGACCGCTGCTTCGGCTTCCTTGGGATGCACCCGGGTCTTTTGGCTGAACCGGCGCACCACCTCCGCAAATTCCAGGGTGCCGTCCATCAAATCCCATGTCAGGGTACCCAATTCATCAAGTTCAAGCTGTTTTTCGGGTGCTTCGGTCTGGGGCGGTCCGAAACGTCGCCTGAGTTCCGCCAACCAGGGCTTGAAATGGAGGGGATAACGCAAACGCACCGTTCCGTTTTCCAGGCGAAACTCCTTGACGGCGCTGTTTTTAACCGGCACGCAACCCAGGGCCGCGTCCCGCGTCAATCTGCCCTGACCCCGTCCTCTACGAAATAATCTCATAGCCGCGACAAATATCCACAAAGGTTTCGTAATCCAGATCCCCGTCCCCCCGGGCCGCCAGAATCCGATTTTCCACGGTCCGGTGCCAGATGCGAAAAATGCCCGGTGGTAACCGGCGCTTGCGGCGCCGCGGCAGCCGGATAAACCGCGAACGCTTTACAGGCCAGCGCCACTCCAGCCCCTGGGGTACCGGCCGGGGAACCGCCGCGAGCCCGGGCGTAAGCGGCAGCCCGCTTTTCCGGGCAAAATTTAAAAGCGCGCCATCATGGTGCCGCAGGGCGATATCGGCCGGGCTCCAGCGCCAGAGTGTCAATCGTTTGCGGCGGTCGCCGAAAACCAGTTCAAACCGACCGCTGTCGAACCGGAAACGCTCCAGGGGCAGCTCGCCCGGCAGCGTAACCTGGATATCGTAGACCGCCACCGTGGGACGACGCTCCGGATCTGCACGAAGTATGGGTGTAGA
>JAERRP010000548.1 GCA_016735415.1 Desulfobacterales bacterium
TCACCCAGGTAGATCACGCTCCCGGTGGTGTCGATGACGAAAGACGCTGTCGGGTGAGCCGGCCGACGCGCCAGTTCGGATAAAAAGCGGGACAGCACCCGGCGTTCGAGATCGAGATACTGCGCCTCCCGGTCCGCAAAGCCCGCTTCGTACGGAAAGCCCATCCATTGCCCGAGTCCCTCAAGGGAACTGTCCGCCAGCCCCAGATTTTTGGCCAGGCCACGTCCGATGTGGTCGTCGCAGCCGAAACGCTCGAAACCGATTTGGACCAGTCGATGGGACCAATAGGATTTCCCGGCTCCGGACATGCCGATCAGGGCGATGCGCACGGTTTATTCCGCAACCTGGGGAAAAGTTTCCAGCATCTGCTCGATACCGAAGCGGCTCAGTTCCTCCGCGGACAGCCAGCGCGCCCCCTCCTTGAAAAAAATGCGTGATTCGCGCAGGTCTTCGAACAGGGTAGTCTGGGTGCGGTCGAAACGCCCCTGCCAGACACGCCGGCCGTTATCAACCTGGACCAGATAGACCATAAACCCGGCCGAGGCCCCCAGATTTGCTTCACGCTCCCGGAAGCGCCAGATTTTCCCCAGAATGACATGATCAGCACCCATGGCCCGACCGAATCGCCGCGCAATGTTGCGCGGCGTATCCTGCGTACGGTTCTGGGGCATATTATCGAAGGTACGGGCGGACAGGGCCCGGGGCATGACCCGGTAGTCCAGCCGGCGCTCCAGGGCCATCTGCATTTCATGGGTCAGGATATCCTCGGCGCCCGCCCCCAGTTCATTAACGGCCTCGCAGAACTGGACCAGGGTGCAGTCCAGGGGGTGGGCCACCTGGCTGTCGGCGCCGGTCCACTCCAGACCCGCCAGAAAGGGCATGACGGCAACCCGGTTGAGCCGGATTGTCCGATAGCCGGGAAGGGTTTGTGTTTTCGGTCGGGGTGAACGGCAAGCGGTCAGCGTGAGGCCCAGCGCGAGGAATACCAAACTCATCAGAATCAGGCGGTTACTTCGGAACATGGAATATCCTCGGGTTGTACCCCCATACATTAGAACTCATCCAAAACAATTGTCCCCCGCAGAGGCTTGACAGGGAAGAAAAGTCACTCAAAGGGTGCCCCCCGCCCCAGCGGCCGCTCGAACGTGAAATCGATCGTATTGCCGACCAGGGATCGATAGGCATCGTCTTCGCTGCCGGAGGCTTTGGCAAACGGGTAACCGATCACGTAGATGATCGAGGTCACCGGGATCATGATCAGCCCGACCGGTCTCAATATCGGGATATCGGTGGTCACATTCATGGGGTTGGGGCTCGGTCTGATCGGTCCCTCGATTTCCTCGGCCGGGGCCTGGCCCCAGGCGCCCAGGCACAGGGCCAGAGCCAGAACGATCGCCAGGCAAACTGTTTTCCATGACATGGGGGTGGGCATGATCACAATCTCCTTTTCCGAATGCATCCCTGGTTCGGAATTCGGTTTCCGTCAGGCGGTGCGTGGCTGCTGCGCCCTTCAAAATGACCATAGTGAATCGCCTGCCGAATGTCAAAGCCAGGGGAGATCCATTGCGACTCCCCAATATTTTCAGGAAAATACTATCGGTTCAGGGTGGCAGAGCAAACGGATCGTCAGGCCCCGCGGTCCGCGGGGACCTCGGCTTGCGGGACGACGATCGCAAACGGGCGGCCGAAAGCGCCCGCAGACCGTTCAGTGGCCTTCCTTGACCCGCTTGAGTAACCCGGGATCGGTACAGATCTCGTAGTAGAAGCGCTCCGTCAAGCCTTTGATGCTCAGATCGTCCAGGGTTATATAGGGCAGGGCGGCCTCGCGAACGACTATGCGGTGAGAATCCCCGGAAGTGGTGGGATAATGGCCCGTGTAAAGTCGTTGACGGCCCCCCTGGGCGTCGGGCAGCTCGAGCGCCAGTTTTTCGAGTTGAATTTCCCGTTTGAGCTTCTCGAAGGCGTCCGCGCTCAATTCGATGCCGTTTACATTGAAACGCACAACCACTTCGGAAGACATTTCCCGATCTTCCGGTGCAATTTCATAGACGAACACATTGAAAGGCGACTGCTGTTTGGGATTTTTCCCCCGCAATGGTTTGAAGCAGCCCGAGAGGCGATCGGCCTGGTTGATGGCCGGCGAGATCATGATGCGGTGGTCTTCGTCGAAGAAAAAAGTGGGCGCGCTCCCGTTAAAACTGATACCAATGCCGAATTCCAGCTGGGGGAGATGGGATTCGCGGTTCTTGCGATTGTAGCGATCCACGATCAGGAGGATATTCATGGCCAGCCCGCAGGCCCGTGCCACGCTGTACCAGTTCTGGGGCTGGTCTTCATGCTCGAAAATGGCCAGAATAATGGCATCCCCCTCGATAAACACCTTGAAGGCCCCGAAGCGTGACAGGATACTGGTGATGGGATCGAAGAAGTTCAGACTGAGATTCGTGGCCGGGTTGAGGCCCTTGGCTTTCATCTCGTTGACGATGCCGGTGGACCCGCGCACATCGGCCTTGATGACCGTGTGACTGATGATGGGCATTTCATCCGGCCCCTGCTCGTTCGGCAGGAGAAATTCATACAGGGAATTGTTAGCGCGGGAAAGCTTGAGGTGGTTTTCGTCGGTAACGACATTGAGATAGTGGATCGCGTTGTGAATGGACAGGTAGTTGCCCATATCACGGTGATAGCGGGCAAAGGTGCGCACGAAATCCAGCAGGATCTCCATGCGCCGTAAACGCGGCATCCAGCGGACCCGACTGATGCCGCTGCGAATGGGCTGCAGGGCAAAGTCTTCACCGTAGTTTTTGCGGATGCGTTTGAGCTTGGCTTTAATGGGCTTGCGCGCCTTGGGATCGACAATGTAGCTGAGCACCTCATGGGGCGTCAACGGCGGGCAATAGACATCGCAACAGGTCTTCATGACCTCGGTGGCCATGATGATGCGCATCAGCCCGCAGGCATTGAAATCCTTGAGCAGCCGCACCAGCAGTTGCTTCTGCCGCCGAACCAGCTGCTTGAGTTTGCGCACCCGCTGCTTGTCGGCCGGCTTGCGTCGGCTGCGCCGCATCATGTGGTCGGTACGCTGATAGTTGAACAGGGCGTCCACGTTGCCCTCGTATTTGATCCAGTCGGCCAGCGCCGGACCCCGTTCGGAAGGATTTGCGGCCGGAGGCGCCCCGTCGTCGTGATCGGCGGCGACGCCCATTGTCTTCTCTTCGGGCGGGCGCGAGACCTGAGGGCCGGCCAGGCTGAACAGAAAATCGTTCAGGGCGGCCAGCAGTGTTTCGTACTGGTTGGCATCCTCCCGCCGGCTTCCCAGGAGCACGTACTCGCTCATCATAAATCCGTCGGCGGCCGGATTTTCGGCATGCAGCAGGGGATTGGCGAAAAAGTCATCCGGCAGCAGGCCTTCTTCGCCGAAATGCAGCGTATGCAAGTTGTTGATGGTCTCCTGCCGTACTTCCTCAAGATAGTGGAACAAGCCCCGGATGGCGAATCGAATAATGGTTTCGCGGTTGCGGGTGATGTTCTGGAGCCCGTCGCGCAGCTCTTTCACACGCTCGTGGTTGTAGGCCATCTCCTGACGCCAGATCTGGTTGTTGATATGCTGAATGCAGGCCTTGTAACGATCGCCGACCGCCTCCCGGAAGGCGGCGGCCATGGCGGCCATGGCCAGATACTGGACCTGGTATTGGCCATCCATTTTGGCGCGTTTGATGGCGTCCATCATAATTTCGCGGCAAAGGCCCTTATATTCCTTTTCGGCCCGGGACCAGTTGAAACTGGACTCGAAAGCGGGCAGATCCGTCACCGCCGAGAACTTGCCGATAAGCTGGATGGCCATGCGCCGGGTGGCCTTGATGAAACCCTGGCTGAAATGCACGTCATAGCGCAGGTTATCGATACCGAACTGCAGGCCTTCGAGCGAAAACGCGGAAGAATAAAGTTTCAGCGGGATGCCCGCAAATTTCTGGATTGAAGTCGAATTGGATACCGGCATGAGGCTATGGCTACCTGGTACGGCGGTACGGGTCACGGCCGCCATGGCGTAAATCGGCGCGCGGTGCCGTTTCCCAGAATATCAAAACATTGGTTATTATTTCAATTAGTTTACCGGCCCACCCGGGGGCTGTCAATCCAAATCACCGATGGTTGGACCCCGGGATTCACTATTGCCTGACCGGCTTCTGTCGGCTAAGAAAAGCGTTATGCAGCGAATCGATTTCGGCCCGCCCCGCAATCCGGCCTTGAACCTGGCCTGGGAGGAACACCTGCTCACCCGCCTTGCGGAGACCGGGGATCTTCTGTTGTTTTACGTCAACGACGAGGCCGTTGTCATCGGGCGCAACCAGAACCCCTGGGCCGAAGTCAGCGCTGAAAGCCTGACTCAAATGGGTCTGCCGCTCGTACGGCGTATGTCCGGCGGCGGGGCCGTCTATCAGGATCACGGCAATCTCAATTACAGTATTCTCCAGCTATCAACCACGCCGGGCCGCCCGGATGCCAAAACGATTCTGCAGCCGGTTGTCCGGGCTCTGCGGACCCTTGGCCTGCCGGCCCGCCTGTCGGCGCGCAACGCCATCTTCGTCGGCCGATACAAGGTCTCCGGTACGGCCCAGTTCATGACGTCCGGAAAAATCCTGACCCATGGCACGCTCCTGGTCGATGCGCGCCTGGACCGGCTTTCCCGTTGCCTGAGACCCGACACCGACACCCTGGCCCACTCCCGCGGGCGTCCCTCTGTTCGCAGCCCGGTGGCCAACCTGTGCACCTACCGTCCGGAGATCACCCGGGCGACCCTTCGCCGGCAGCTGCACCGGGCCTTCGCGGAAACCTATGGCACCGTCCCCGTGTGTGCGCTCGACCCGGCGGGAAAGCAGGCCGCCCGGTTGCTGGCAGACCGTAAATACAGGACCTGGCAATGGAATATCGGCCGATCGCCGCAATTTACAATCGAATGGAAAGGGGATTTCCGGGGGGAAGCATGCGGGTGTCGAATGACCGTGCAGCGCGGGGTTATCGCCGGGGTGGCCATGGATGCGCCGGCCACCCGGCAGGATCAACTGCAACGTCTGGCCGAGCGTTGGCTCGTCGGACACCGCCTCGGTGACCAGAACGCCCCCGGTGACAGCATTCCGGCGACGCCGACGACGGATGCGGCCTCCATGGCCTTCCGCCGCTGGCTGCAGGCCCATCTGCCGAAACCCCTTCCGATCCCTGCCGGGGCGTGAAAATATCCTTCCGGGCCGAAGCCCTCAGTCCAGAATGTCGCTCAGCGTCTTCTCGTCCAGTATACGGGCTTCCTGCGCCACTTCCCGGACGGTACGGCCGGAGCGGTAGGCCTTATAGGCCAGTTCGGCGGCCCGGTCGTATCCGATATGGGGCACCAGGCCCGTCACCAGCGCCAGGCTCTGTTCGATATAAGCCGCACATTTCTCAGGATTGGCGCTGATATCCCGGATGCAGTCGGCGGCGGCCACCCGGCAGGCATTCCCCAGCAGGTCGATGGACTGCAAAAGGTTGAAGGCGATCACCGGGAGCATCACGTTGAGTTCGAAGTTCCCCCCGGTGCCGGCCAGTGTAATGGTGGCGTCGTTTCCCACCACCTGGGCCGCCACCTGGATGAGCATCTCCGGAATCACCGGATTGACTTTGCCCGGCATGATGGAGGAGCCGGGCTGAAGGGCCGGCAGGTTGATCTCACCGAGGCCACAGCGAGGGCCGGAGGAAAGCCAGCGCAGGTCGTTGGCGATCTTGACCAGGGCCACCGCCAGGGCCTTGAGGGCCCCGCTCAACTCGACGGCCGTGTCCTGGGCGGCCTGGGCCTGGAAATGATCGGCGGCCTCGCGCCAGGGGATGTCGGTCCGGGCGGCCAG
>JAERRP010000141.1 GCA_016735415.1 Desulfobacterales bacterium
GATCATAATTCCGAAATCGATCATTTGGGGGCTAAAGCATTTACCGGTGGCGGTTCGAAACGTGGCCTTGTTTTCTTCCAGTTTCTTCATCCCGTCCGGGTAGCGGGCCACAAACGCCGACAGGGGCGGGTTGTAGAAGGTCACCATGTCCCAGAGGGTATCGGTGAAATTGTCGGGACCCCAGCGGAATTTGTCGGCATCATACAGGCAGTCGGACACCAGGCCGGCATCGACCGTGGGCGGTGCCTGGATGCGTTGAAATGCTTCATGGTTGCGGATAGCGTAGCAGATCTCCGTGACTTCCGTCTTCGTAAGATCGAAGGCCGCCAGCGCTTTGCGGGCAAATACCGCCCCGGCTTCGGCATGATGCTTTTCCTTGCGGCATATGTCATGCAGCAGCCCGGCGGTTTGCACAACCAGAAGCTTGCGCTCGCTTGACACAGGATCAAGCCCGGCCAGATGGCCCTCGATCAACACCAGGGCGCCGGCATCCACGGCCACTTTATGGGCGTGCGCCAGGCCATGGCCAAAATCGTTTTCAATGGTGGACCGGACCAGGGCGCGCAAATCCGCCAGCAGGCCATGCCCGGCCATTGCCTGCCGGGCCTGTTCAATCTCGCCGGCATGGGCGAGATAAAACTCGGGCGTGGGCAGACGATCGGCCATGTGGCGGGCTTTATCCTGCAAAATGGCATAAACGGGACCCATATCACTGTTTCCGGGGGACATCATATTTCCTGGTCATCCGGCCAACCGGATCAGAGAAGTGCCCGGGGCGCGAGCCCCATAAAAAAAGGGAGCACATCGCGTGTGAATGCATCTCCCTTTTGACTTCGACTCAAAGCGGCCGAGGGCGTATGACCTCGGAAGGCCCGCCGCAAAGCCGTATGGCGATTTTTACATAATCGTTATCAGATCGTGACGACAAACCTTCCACAGGTCACCCTCTTTCACCAGATCAAGGGTTTCATCCAGATGATAAGTTTCACCCAGGTTCCACATTTTGGCGAAATAGGCAAACGCCGGATGGATGCTGCGCTTCATTTCCGAGCGCAAGTGGACCCGGGCCGTCTGATTGTCCTGCGCCACAACAGACGTTTCCACGTAAAACAGCTGCATTCGCATGTAACCGGGACTGAACCCGAGGGCCCGTGCCCGTGCGGCAACGTTGTAAATCAGGTTGTCCACGGCGTCTTCATCGGCGGTCAGGTCTTCGCACATGCGTTCGGTCATCGCGGGGTCGAGTTTGAAAAAGGCCCGGGTAAATTCTTCCGCCGCCCGGACGGGTGTCTCCTTGGTGGAAGCCACCACCAGGAGCACCTGCACCAGAACGCCGAAGAGTACGACCAGCGCGAGGATCGAATAATCACGGATCTTCATCGAATGGGATCTCCTTTCGTCTCACATGCAAATTGGACGGCCCCCTTCCAGGCAACCGTATACGCGCAAATCGATACCACAGAATTCCGACCCTGCCAAGCCCCCGGGGTCATGACGGACATCCGGGCGATTTTATAAGCGTTTTTACAAACGAAGAATTTGAGTCGACATTTCTCCGTTATGTGGGGTCAATTAAAACTTGACACACAATATGTTGTATGAGAGATGAAATTTCGTTAACGGCTTTTTCAAAGTGGTTCCTATCTTCCGCCACATTCGCCGGATCTTTGCAGTTTATCCATACGTGTATTATCTATAGGTTTCAGTTGACAGAAACCAGAAAACCACCGGAGCTGCGGTGCTTTTCACTTATTCCGGATTATATTAAAATACACTGAACGGAGGCGGCCGCTTGCAGGCCTGCCTCCGCATAAATCGCGAGTTGGAGGCTTTGATGGGCGAGAGATGTAAATTTGTTCTGACCAAGGACGGCCGGCTGGATCTGTCGACCCATCGCTGGGACGACCACCGTTTTACCGATTTGCTGACACGCGGGAGAACGGTCAATACCGATACGGCCATGCATATCAGCCGTCATCTGCGCAAACAGATCGACCAGATCGACACCCGGACCATCAACCTTTCCGCTATCGAGAAAATGATCGACGACAAACTGCAGGAGTTCGGGCTGGACCCGTCCGACCCCGTCCGGCTGGACGTATCGATCTTCAAGAAAAAAGGGCCGGTCCTGAGCGGTAATGCCAGGACCGTACTTGAACGCCGCTACCTCAAAAAGAACCCCCGGGGGAAAATTATCGAAAGTCCCGAGAAAATGTTCCGGCGGGTGGCCCGTCATATCGCCAAGGCTGAAAAGCTCTACGGCAACGAGGACCGGATCGAAGAAATCGAAGAAGCCTTTTACGATCTGATGACCGAATTCCGCTTCCTGCCCAATTCGCCCACCCTGATGAACGCCGGAAGGCAACTGGGTCAGCTGGCGGCCTGTTTTGTCCTGCCCATCGAAGACAGCATGGAAGGCATCTTCAACTGCCTGCACCATGCCGCCATGATCCACAAATCGGGCGGCGGCACCGGCTTCTCCTTTTCGCGGCTGCGTCCCAAGGACAGCCGTGTGGGCACCACCGGCGGCGTGGCCTCCGGGCCGGTATCGTTCATGAAAATCTTCAACACGGCCACCGAACAGGTCAAACAGGGCGGCACCCGGCGGGGCGCCAACATGGCCATCCTGCGGGTGGACCATCCCGACATCCTCGAATTCATTCACTGTAAAAAGGAGTCCGGAGCCCTCAACAATTTCAACATTTCCGTCGGAGTGACCAGTCAATTCATGCAGGCCGTGGCCGGAGGAAGCGACTACGAACTGATCGATCCCCGTGACGGCGGCGTGGCCGGCAAACTCGACGCACGGGAAGTCTACGACACCCTGGTCGAACAGGCCTGGGACAACGGCGATCCCGGCATCGTCTTCCTGGACCCCCTGAACCGGGACAACCCCACCCCCGAACTGGGCGAAATCGAAAGCACGAACCCCTGTGGCGAGCAGCCGCTCCTGCCCAATGAGGCCTGCAATCTGGGTTCCATCAACCTGGCCCGATTCGTGATCAGGGAGGGCGACGCTGCCGTTATCGATTATGATGAATTAAAGCAAAGCGTGCATCTGGCGGTTCGCTTTCTGGACAATACCATCGACTGCTCACGTTATCCCCTGCCGCAAATCGATGCCATGGTCAAAGGCAACCGCAAAATCGGCCTGGGGGTGATGGGTTTTGCCGACACGCTTTATCAGCTCGGTATCCCCTACAACTCTGCAAAAGCCCTTAAGATCGCCGGAGAAGTCATGCGCGCCATTCAGAAAGATGCCCGGGAGGCATCGCGGCATTTGGCGGAGACGCGCGGCGCTTTCCCCAATTTCGAGCAAAGTATCTATAAGGACGATCCCGAAGGCAAATTGCGCAATGCCACCACGACCACCATCGCCCCCACCGGCACCCTGAGCATTATTGCCGGCTGCTCCAGCGGCATCGAACCGCTTTTTGCCCTGAGCTTCGTGCGCACCGTTATGGATAACGACCGGCTGATGGAGGTCAACCCGCATTTTGCGGCCGCGGCCAGGGACGGCGGGTTTTACGCGGACGAACTGATGAACGACATTGCCGCCCGGGGCTCCATACACGGCATGGAGAACATCCCGCCCGAGGTCCGCAAAATCTACGTGACGGCCCACGATGTATCTCCCGAATGGCATGTCCGCATGCAGGCCGCCTTCCAGGAATACGCCGACAGCGCTGTCTCCAAAGCCGTCAAC
>JAERRP010000334.1 GCA_016735415.1 Desulfobacterales bacterium
CTTTAAGCTATCTATCGCCCAAAGGTCGTGCGGCTATTGTCTGTTTTCCGGGTATTTTTTACAGAGGTGGAGCAGAACAGACCATTCCATCATCCAGTTGATACCCGACCCGCCCGGAAAAATCGTGGGCGGCAGGATCGAATTCGAGGGTCAGAATCTACTGGATCTGCCCGAAAACCGGATGCGCAAGATCCGGGGCAACCGCATTTCGATGATTTTTCAGGAGCCCATGACCTCCCTGAACCCGGTCTTCACGGTGGGCGACCAGGTGGGTGAAGTCATGCGCCTGCACCAAGGGCTTTCACGGAAAGCGACCCGGGCGCGAACGGTGGAAATGTTCACCCTGGTGGGCATTCCGGCACCCGAAACCCGGCTGGATGACTACCCGCACCAGATGAGCGGCGGCATGCGCCAGCGCGTGATGATTGCGATGGCCCTGGCCTGCAATCCGCGTCTGATGATCGCCGACGAGCCGACCACGGCCCTGGACGTCACCATCCAGGCCCAGATTCTGGACCTGATGAATCAGCTCAAAAGCGAGACGGGGGCCTCGATCCTGTTTATTACCCACGATCTGGGCGTCATCGCCGAAATGGCCCAGCACGTGGCCGTGATGTATGCCGGCAAAATGGTGGAATACGCCGACGTCAAAACCCTTTTTGCCAACCCCCAACACCCCTACACCGCCGGTTTGATGGAATCCATCCCGGTACTTGGCCGCAAGACCGCCGAGGGGCGTCTGACCACCATCAAGGGAACGGTGCCGTCACTTTTCAATCTGCCGCAGGGCTGCAAATTCAGCGATCGCTGCCCGGACGTCTTTGACGACTGCCGGAAAATCGACCCCGACATGTATGCCGTCGGTTCCAACCACGTTGCACGGTGTCTGAAATATGCCTGAAACCAAACCCTTACTCGATGCGCGTCAGCTCGTAAAATATTACCCCGTCAAAGGCGGTATTCTTCTCAAAGAAGTTGCCGCGGTCAAGGCCGTGGACGATGTCAGTCTGAGCATCCACCCGGGTGAGACCCTCGGCCTGGTGGGCGAGTCCGGCTGTGGCAAATCAACCTTCGGCCGTGCCATTCTGCGCCTGGAAGAACCCACCGCCGGGGAAGTCTGGTTCGACGGCGACAATATCCTCGAATATGACGCCCGGCAGATCCGGGCCCTGCGCAAAAAGATGCAGATTATTTTTCAAGACCCCTTTTCTTCCCTCAACCCCCGCAAACCGGTGTCGTCGATTGTCGGGGAACCGCTGCTGATTCACGGGATGAAAAACCGACGGGAAAGGGATGCGCGGGTCCTGGAACTACTGCGGGTGGTTGGCCTGCGCCAGGAGCACATGCGCCGCTACCCCCACATGTTTTCCGGCGGCCAGCGGCAGAGAATCGGCGTGGCCCGGGCGTTGGCCCTGAATCCCAAGCTGGTGGTTTGTGACGAAGCCGTTTCAGCCCTGGATGTGTCCATCCAGGCCCAGGTGCTCAACCTCCTGAAGGATCTCCAGGAGGACTTCGGCCTGACCTACCTCTTTATTTCCCATGACCTGCATGTGGTGGAACATATCAGCGACCGCGTGGCAGTCATGTACCTGGGGAAGATCGTCGAGATCGCCGCCAGCGAAACGATTTACGCCCAGCCCCTGCACCCTTACACCCAGGCTCTTTTGAGCGCATCCCCCATGCCGGATCCGGAGTACAAGCGTAAGCGCATCATCCTGAAAGGCGATGTGCCCAGCCCTATCAACCCGCCCACGGGCTGCCGCTTTCATACCCGCTGTCCGTATGTGCAAACCCTCTGCTCCGAGAAAGAACCCCCGCTGCGGGAAGTCAATGCCGGGCACCGGGCAGCCTGCCATTTTGCCGGGAAGGTCGGCATTTAAGCCATATCCGGCAACAGACGGGATAGCCCCAACGCGCACACAAGGTATTACCAGGCCGATGGATCCCCAAACAACCGGTCGTGATGTGTTCCACTTCGTGATGATCAAGCCGACGCACTATGACGACGACGGCTATCCCATCCAGTGGCTGCGCTCGGCCATTCCCTCCAATACCCTGGCCTGTCTCAACGGCCTGGCGGAAGATTGCCGCCGAAGACGGATCCTGGGGCCATCTGTCGCGCTGCGCCTTCACACTTACGACGAGACCAACAGACGCATCCGGCCCGAGCGCATTATCGGCAAAATAAAACGCCGGGGCGGGCGCGGTCTCATCGCCTTCGTCGGCGTTCAGACGAACCAGTTTCCGCGGGCGCTGGATTTGGCCCGCCCCTTCCTGAAACACCGGCTCCCGGTCTGCATCGGCGGTTTTCATGTTTCCGGCTGCCTGGCGATGCTGCCGGAAATGCCGGCCGAGCTGAAGTCCGCCCAGGCCATGGGGATCAGCCTGTTTGCCGGCGAGGCGGAGGATGGACGGCTGGACACGGTCATCCGGAACGGATACCGGGGAGCGCTCAAGCCCCTCTATAATTACATCGCGTCTCCGCCGGATCTGACCGCTCAGCCGATGCCGATCCTGCCTCTGAAGCATATTCGTCGCACCCTCGGTTCGCTGACCAGCGTCGACCTCGGGCGCGGTTGCCCTTTCCAGTGTTCATTCTGCACGATCATCAATGTCCAGGGCCGCAAGAGCCGCTGTCGTACGCCGGATGACCTGGAGGCCATTATCCGTGACAACTACGCCCGGAAGATCAATCGCTTTTTCATCACGGACGATAACCTGGCCCGCAATCGCAACTGGGAGGCTTTCTTTGATCGCTTGATCCGGTTGCGGGAAGAGGAGCGCTTCAACATCAAATTCACCATCCAGGTGGACACGGCCTGCCACCGGATTCCGAATTTTATCGACAAAGCGGTGCGCGCCGGAGTTGCCCGGGCGTTCGTGGGTCTGGAAGACATCAACCCCGCCAATTTGAA
>JAERRP010000386.1 GCA_016735415.1 Desulfobacterales bacterium
ACGGCGTCTGCCGCCGCTGGCCCCTGTTGCAGCGCTACCATGATCGCTATCTGGCCGCAATGGTCCTGCAACTGGCGCTCAAAGCGCAGGCCACGAACATCAAAAAACTGGCCTTACAACATTGTGACGAGCAGCACTGCGAACTCACCCTCAACGGCAATGTCATCCCCACCGACGGACAGCGCGCCATCTTGATCGACTATCCACAGGGGACGACCCGCATCCATCAGGTCCCCTTTGCCGCCCTCCTGGACGACCAGACCGATCTGTCGCTTTACAAAAATAAAATCGCTATCATCGGCCTGACCGATGAAACGTATTCTCGGGTCTACCCCACCCCCCCGGGCAAACCCGCCACGGCCCCGGAGATTGCGACCGCTGCCCTGAACACCATTCTAAACGGACAGTATCTGCAGCGCCCCTCTTGGGCCTTGCTGGCGGAAGGGGCGGTCCTGCTCTATTTTCTTTTCTTTCTGCTGGTTGTCATCCCCCGCGTCAGACTGCGCTTTGGTGGCTTGATCCTGCTGGTTTTTCTGGCCACCTGGTGGGGCGCGGCCACAACGCTGTTTCTGCTATCCGGCTACTGGCTGTGGTACTATCCGCCCCTGATTTTATGTCTGACCGGCTACAGCCTGACGGCGGCGCGGCAGATCGCGCGACGCCTCCAAAGCGAAAATCTGGAACTCAACCGCTCCCTGGGCCTTTCCTTCCAGGCCCAGGGCATGCTGGACATGGCGCTTGAAAAGTTTCTGAAATGCCCCCTGGACGATAAAACGGTTCGCGGCCTGCTCTACAACCTGGGACTGGACTTTGAACGCAAACGAATGGCCGACAAGGCCCTGGTGGTCTATGAGCATATCCTCAAGGCGGGACGCTTCAAGGACGTCAAGCGGCGGATCAAGCGCCTGCGCACGCATGAAAGGGCTGTCAGTCTGCCCGAGGGGCGGGACGGTGCCGGCGCCACCCTGCGCCTGACGGATACCGAAACCCTGCCCACCTTCGGTCGCTATGAGATCATGAAGGAACTCGGGCAGGGGGCCATGGGAACTGTCTATCTGGGCCGCGATCCCAGAATAAACCGGCAGGTGGCCATCAAAACCCTGCAATACGGCAGTGTGCCGGCCGAAGAACTCGCGGAAGTCAAAGAGCGCTTCTTCCGCGAGGCCGAGGCGGCCGGCAAGCTCTCGCACCCCAACATCGTTACCGTCTTCGATATCGGCGAAGAACACGATATCGCTTACATGGCCATGGAACTGCTGGAGGGAACGGAGCTGACCCCCTATTGTCGCCCCGACCACCTGCTGCCGTTAGCTGAAGTCCTTGACATTATGGCAGCGGTGGCCGATGCTCTGGCCTATGCGCACCAGCAGGGGGTCGTCCACCGGGATATCAAGCCGGCCAATATCATGCGCCTTAAAACCGGCACGGTAAAAGTCACGGACTTCGGCATTGCGCGAGTGATGGACAGTTCTAAAACCAAAACGGGAATCGTTATGGGGACGCCGTCCTACATGTCTCCGGAGCAGGTCGCCGGCAAAAAAGTGGACGGCCGCTCCGACCTGTTTTCAATGGGAATCGTCTTTTACGAAATGCTGACCGGACAGAAACCCTTCGAGGGCGAATCTCTTTCCGCCCTGATGTATGCCATTGCCAAAGCCCCCTTCAAACCCCTGGCGGAGGTGGTGCCGGATCTGCCGCCGTGTTGCCTCGATATCGTCGGCAAGTTGCTCAACAAGGGAGTCTCGCGCCGCTACAAGTCGGCACAGCAGGTTATCGAAGCTATCCGGCAATGCCAGGGAACCCGCAGCTGAAATTGCATCCCGGTTGAATGGCATGACAGACGCCGGAGGCCGGATAAAGCCTTAAATCGGGAGGGAAGTGACCATGCTGGAAATAACCGTCGAACTTAAAAACACCATTCTCGACACCTTCAAAATTGATAAATCCGAAATCACCATCGGCCGGAACAGCGCCAATGACATTACCATCGACAACCTGGCGGTTTCCGACCGGCACGTCCGGATCGTGAAGTCCAAGGGGTCCTATATTCTGGAAGATCTCAACAGCACCAACGGCACGAGCGTCAACGGCCGCCAAATCAAACAGATCACTATCCGGGGCGATCTGCAGGTGGAAATCGGCAAGTACCACCTGCTGATCAACACGATTGGTGACAAGGATCCGAGCCCGGATTTTGACCGCACGATGAAGATTTAAGAAGGGCGCGTCGATCCGGGAGGACCGTCCGTGTCCTGCGCCATCACGAAGCGCCACTGGCAGAACTGATTTTCCGGATGGGGATCGGGCGGCGCAAACACGCATTCCACCCGGATGTTGGGGTCGATCACCCCCGCAAAGCCTTCGAATTCGCGACGATGCATCTCCTTGCAGTTGTACTCCCCCAACCCGCGCTTCAGCCGAGCCACCTGGGTGGGACAGGAGGGCACCCGTAGCGTGACGGCGTCATCACGGGCCTCGATCTGATAGCCTACCAGAATGCTCCAGGGAAACAGGCGCAAGGCCTGGACGAACCCCGCCAGGCCGCCGGCCTCGATCTGAAAACGCTGCACCAGGTCCCGGGCCGCCATGGTCGATACCCGACCCCATACCTCCTCGTTGATTTGCTCGGCCGTATTCTGGCCGAAACGTTCGGCGATCTCGATAAACCAGAAGGCATCCACCACCCGATAATGCCAGAGTAAAAAGGTCAGGTAGTCCTGCATCTGTGCGCGGCTCATCGTGTCGAACAGCTTGAGATCCATGATATCCTACTCCCGTACTGCGCGGGTCTGCGCCATGATCCGCGCCACATTGGGCAACACGGCGTCTTCGAACAGACGGCTGCGAAGCATCTGCCGGTAAAGCAGCAGGCGTTCGGGCTTGGCGTTTGGCATTGGCCGTGTCTCCACATTCGGAAGCACGCGGGGCGATAAACTGAGCATTCAGCGCGGATCGATCTGATCGAACATTCCGCCGAAAAGGAAGTTGCGGGGCACCTCGCTGGTCAGAAAATCGTGCGGGAAACCCAGTTCGATCTGACTGACCTTGTTCAGCCGTTCGATTTGCTCGACTTCCAGGTTAAATTCCAGACAGCCGATGTTGTCCCTGAATTGGGCGAGGGTCCGGGCCCCGATGATCGGCAGGAGGCCGACCTGCTGGCGTATCCAGTTCAAGGCGACCTGTGAGGATGTCTTGCCGATTTCATCGGCCACCCGATCGACTTCGCGGGCGATGGAATAAATTTCGTCATCGATCTCTTTAAAGGGCGCCTGGTCGAGACGCCGTGCTACTTTCTTGTCGGTTTTACGGGTGTATTTGCCGGTCAGGAGACCGCTTCCCAGGGGCGACCAGGCCGTAATCCCCAAATTCAGCGTGCGGGCCATGGGAAGCAATTCGCGCTCCACGGTTCGTTCCACCAGGCTGTATTCCACCTGGATGGCTGCGAAACGGCTCCAGCCACGCAGTTCGGCCAGGGTGTCGGCCTTCGATATTACCCAGGCCGGCGTGTCGGAAATCCCCACATACAGGATCTTGCCGGCCCGCACCAGATCATCGAAGGCCCGCATTACTTCCTCCACCGGCGTCATGAAATCCCAGGCATGCAGCCAGTAGAGGTCGATATAATCCAGTCTCATCCGTTTAAGGCTGGCTTCCAGAGACTGCACCATGTTTTTGCGATGATTGCCGGCGGCGTTGGGATCGTCGCCCGGTGCGTTGTTGCTGTATTTGGTGGCCAGAACAAACCGCTCCCGATCACCGCCCACAAACTCGCCCACCAGTTTTTCGCTGGTGCCGTCCGTATAAATATCAGCCGTATCAATGAAATTTCCCCCGGCTTCGACATAGGCATCGAATATCCGCCGGCTTTCTTTGGGCGAAGCGCCCCACCCCCAGTCATCGCCGAAGGTCATGCTGCCAAGGCATAGCTCTGAAACGCGCAATCCGCTGTGTCCCAAAAGTCTGTAGCGCATTCCGTCCTCCTGTTTTCGATTTCGATTGTCGGGGATATCCCCCCGATCGCTGCACGGTTCAGCCGCATGCCCCCCGTCGAAGCATTGACAGGCGCATCTTATGGAAATGTAGTGTGCCCGCTGTTGCAGGTCAAGCCCTGATGCCCGCTGGACATGAATCAAACCAACGAAGCTTTCTATTTCGGGCCTTCAGCCCAGGGCGATCGACTTGACGGTCCGGTTGTGCCGACTGCAATACGAAACGCAGCCGGTGGTGTACCAGGCCGGCAGGGAATGCAGCTGCCGTCCCTGAGAATTCTGGTAAGTGTAGGCCTGATGAAAATGCCCCGCAAAAACAGTGCGGGCACCTTCCCGGAAACGGGCTTCGGCAAAAGTCTTAATCTGGCCGACCGGCAGGCGGCGGCGGAAGGCCGTGTTGGTATGTTTGAGATGGCGCTTGAGGGATTCCACCAGGGCAGGGCCAAGCGGCAGCCCCTTCATCAGGATTCGGGCATAGCGGTTTTTGCTGAGCTTGCGGAAGGTGAGGTAGCGAACGTCCCGCCGGTTGATCAGGTCGCCGTGGCAGAACAGGCGCCCCTGACGATCCAGATACCAGGGGCCGGAGGAACACCAGGAAAAATCCCGGGCGTGGTTTTCGGCCAGGAAAAATTCGTGGTTGCCCTCGATGAAACCGATCGTCCGGCGTTTTTTCTGATGGCGACACCATGCCAGGAAACGCCGGTGCAGTTCGTTTTCGTATCCGGGCAGGGCTACCCAGAGATCGAAGATATCCCCCAAGAATACCAGATCTTCGTTTTGCCGCTCCAAAGCATCCAGCAGCCTGAAAAAAGCGTGGGAGTTGCCCCTGGCCCTGCTGACATGGGCGTCGGCGATGATAATCAGGGGTTTTCTTCCTCCGATCCCAATATCTCTTCGGTTTCCATCCACATCACATTGATGATCCCGAAAGCACAGGCCAGCAGAACACCCAGGATCCACGAAAAATACCACATGTTTGATTTCTCCTTTTCAGCAGCTTCGACGGTCTATGAACTCGCGTAACAAACGAATACCCATTCCGAAATGGACCCCTCAGTAAACCGAGTGCGTATCCGCCTCGATCTTTTCCTCCGTCACCTTCCCCCGCATCACCCGATAGACCCAGCTGGTATAGGCCACCACAATCGGCAGCAAAATGACCACGACACCGAACATCAGCATGAGCGTGCGGTGGCTGGAAGTAGCATCGTAAAGCGTCAGGCTGTGATCGGGGTGGGTGCTGGAGGGCATGACAAACGGGAACATGGCCAGCCCCGTGGTTACGATCACCCCGGCCAGCGAAACACCGCTGAACACGAACCCCGTCCCCGGTCGTCCGGCGCGGCAGAGCAGAATCGCAGCCAGAACGCCGATATAAACACTGCCCGGTGCCAGCATCATCGCGGGATAGGCTTTGAAATTGGCCAGCCAGGCCCCGGCGGCGATTTCAACACGCTTGTCCAGCGGGGTCAGCACGCTGCCAGGGTCCGGCATGGCCACAATACGATAACCCTCGATCCCGAACGCCTGCCAGATGCCGGCCGCGCTGAAGGCCACCAGAAAGACGAGGCCAAACAAGGTTACCAGGCGGCGGACACGCGCATTCAGCTCGCCTTCGGTTCGCAGTTGAAGAAAAACGGCCCCGTGCATGGCGAGCATGGCCAGACTTACCACCCCGGCAAGAAGGGCAAACGGATTGAGCAACCCCCAGAAACTGCCGGTGTAAAATGGCCGCATGAATTCGTCGAAATGAAAAGGGACCCCCTGGAGCAAGTTGCCGAAGGCCACCCCGAACACCAGGGCCGGCACACTCCCCCCCACAAACAGTCCCCAGTCCCAGGCCGTGCGCCAGCGGGGGTCATCGACCTTGCTGCGATAGTCGAAGCCCACCGGCCGAAAAAAGAGGGCAAACAAAACCAGCAGCATGGCCCAGTAGAACCCGGAAAAAGCAGTGGCGTAGACGATCGGCCAAGCCGCGAAAAGCGAGGCGCCGGCGACGATGAACCAGACCTGGTTGCCTTCCCAGGTAGGGCCGATGGCGTTGAGTAAAACCCGGCGCTGCGTGTCGCTGCGACCGACGAAGGGCAGCAATATCCCCACCCCTAAATCGAAACCGCCCAGCAGGACGAAGCCGACCAGCAGCACGACGACGAACAGCCACCAGATCAATTTGAGTGTCACGTAATCTAAAAACATGGAACCGCTCTCCTTGCGTTAACCTTCGATCGCCTACGATCAGGCGGCTTCGTGTTCAAAATGATAACGACCCGTGTGCAGGCTGCTGGGACCAATGCGCACGAATTTCACCATCAGGTAAACTTCGGCCGCCAGCAGAATGGTATAAAGCACCGCAAAGCCTGCAATACTGCCGATCAGATCCCCGGTGGTCAGCATCGAAGTGGACAGAAAGGTCGGCAGCACATCGCCGATGCTCCAGGGCTGACGGCCGTATTCGGCCACGAACCACCCCAGTTCGATCGCAATCCAGGGTGCCGGCAGGGCCACAATCAGCGTTTTCAAAAGCCATTTCTTCTGGTCGAACACACGGGTACAGCAGTAGTAGAAAGCAATCCCGATGAGCGCCAGCATACCGAACCCGAGTCCCACCATGATGCGAAAGGCCCAGAACACGGGCGCCACCCAGGGGATGGTCCCGCGCGCGGCCTCCTGGATCTGCGCCTCGGTGGCGTCCACCACATTGGGGGCATAGCGTTTAAGGAGCAAGCCATAGCCCAGGTCCGCCTTGTGGGCCTCGAAAGCCTGCACCACCGTTTCGGAACGATCGCCCTGGCGCAGCTTCTTCAGCTGGATGTAGGCCTGAATACCGTTGCGGATGCGCACTTCGTTCTCCGCAATCAGCTGTTTGATGCCCGGAATCGGTGTATTGATCGAGCGGGTGATAATCAGGCCGCCCACCCAGGGAATCTTGACGGCCGCTTCGGTTTGCTGTTTCTCCTGATTGGGGAAACCGATCAGTGTCAGGGCACTGGGCGCCTCGTCGGTTTCCCAGTGGGCTTCCATGACAGCCAGTTTGACCTTCTGAACCTGGCCGGTCACCACACCGCTTTCATCGCCCAGGACGATGACCGAAAGGATCGAGGCCAACCCGAAACCCGTGGCCACCGCAAACGATCGCCGGGCGAAGGCCAGATCGCGCCCGCGCAGCAGATAGTAGGAACTAATCGCCAGCACAAACATGCTGGCGGCGACATAGCCCGCGCCGACCGTGTGCACGAATTTCACCTGGGCCACCGGGTTGAAGAACAACTCGCTGAAACTGGTCAGCTCCATACGCATGGTTTCGTAATTGAATTCGGACCCGGCCGGGAACCTCATCCAGCCGTTGGCCACCAGAATCCAGAGGGCCGAGAGGTTGGAGCCCAGGGCCACCAGAAAGGTCACGGTCAGGTGTGCCCGCTTGCTGAGTTTGTCCCAGCCGAAAAAAAACAGGCCCACAAAGGTTGACTCCAAGAAGAAGGCCATAAGACCTTCGATGGCCAGGGGGGCCCCGAAAATATCCCCGACGTAATGCGAGTAGTAGGCCCAGTTGGTGCCGAACTGGAATTCCATGGTCAAGCCCGTGGTGACGCCCAGCGCAAAATTGATACCAAAAAGCTTGCCCCAGAATTTGGTCATGTCGCGGTAGACGACCTTGCCGGTCATGACATAGACCGACTCCATGATGAAGAGAATCCATGAAAGGCCCAGGGTAAGGGGGACGAACAGAAAATGGTACATCACGGTCAGCGCAAATTGCCAGCGTGACAGCTCAATCAATGCATCGCTTGGTAGCATCGACTAACTCCTTGTTGCATGCAGGATAAAGATGACTTTTCATTGAAAGTTCTCTATTATATCCTATTTACAACTGTCAAACGGTTTCACTATGGATCCCGCCGCCCCCAAAAGCAGTAAGAAGACGCTGCAATGGCTTTTCCGACAGGCGCACAGCGTCCGCCGGGAGATCGCCCTTTCCGCCGGCCTGGGGTTGGCCGGTGGTCTGCTGCTGATTGTCCAGGCCCACCTGGTGGCCGGCATTGTTCACGGCGCCTTTATCGAAAGGCAGCCCCGAGCGATGCTGGGGACCTGGTTCGGGTTATTGGCAGGGGTGATTGCCCTGCGCGGGCTTCTAACCTGGGGGCGCGAGGTCGCCGGATTCAAGGCCGGTGCCCGGGTACGCAGCCACGTCCGGCGCACCCTGCTGGAGCGGTTGTTTCGACTGGGTCCGGCCCTGACCCGCCGGCACTCGGGGGGAGGCCTGTCCAGCGCCGTCATGGAGCAGGTGGAGGCCCTGCACAATTTCTACGCTTTTTATCTCCCCCAGCTGGTTCTGGCCGCCCTGATTCCGCTGGTCATTATAATCGCTGTCTTTCCCATCAGTTGGATGGCTGCTGCCATTCTCCTGTTCACCGCGCCGCTGATTCCCCTTTTCATGGTCATCGTCGGCATGGGGGCCGAGAGCATCAGCCAGAAAAATTTCCAGACGCTCTCCCGCCTGAGCGCCCAGTTTCTCGACTTGCTGCGGGGTCTGCCGAGCTTGAAACGTTTTGATTGCAGCCGGGATGCGGCCGGAAAAGTGGCGGCGGTTTCGGAGGATTACCGCCGGCGCACCATGCAGGTGCTGCGGGTGGCTTTTCTGTCCTCGGCTGTACTGGAATTTTTCAGCTCGGTCTCGATCGCGTTGGTGGCGGTTTATCTCGGCACCTCCTACCTGGGCTACCTCAGTTTCGGCACCTATGGCGCGCCCCTGACCCTGGCCGAGGGTTTGTTCATCCTGATCCTGGCCCCGGATTTCTTCCTGCCCCTGCGCGAACTGGGCACGCACTACCATGCCCGGGCCGAAGCCGCCGGGGCGGCCGAAGAAATCCTCAAAGTGTTCTCCCTGCCGCTGCCCCTCACCCCGGGCCCGCGCGTGGCGCTTGAAGCGAACGACCCCATCGATATCCGCTTTGCCAATGTCGCTCTCAGCTTCGAGAAGGGCCGACGACCGGTGCTGAACGATCTGAGCTTCATCGTCGCGCCGGGCGAGCAGATCGCCCTGGTGGGCCCCAGCGGGGCCGGAAAGACTTCCGTCCTCAATCTGCTGATGGGATTTCAGTATCCGGATACCGGCGAAATAGCGATTGCCGGACGGCCCCTGGCAACCCTGGATATCGAAGCCTGGCGCCGGCAGCTGGCCTGGATCGGTCAGCAGCCCGTTCTCTTTTTCGGCTCCATCCGGGAAAATATCTGCCTGGGCCGCCCCGGGGCCGACAAGGCTGCCGTCGAACAGGCCGCCCGGGCCGCCAAGGTGACCGAATTCAGCCGGCGGCTGCCGGAGGGCCTGGATACCCGCATCGGCGAGATGGCCGCCGATCTCTCCCGCGGTCAGGCCCAGCGGGTGGCTCTGGCCCGCGCCTTCCTGAAGAATGCGCCCCTGCTGCTTCTGGACGAGCCCACCGCCGGCCTGGATCTGCAAAATGAACGTCTGGTACTCGAAGCCCTTCAGGCCTTGAGTCGTAACCGAACCGTCCTGATGGTAAGCCATCGTCTGGCCAGCATCCGGGCCGCCGACCGCGTGCTGGTGCTGTCGGACGGCCGCATCGGCGAACAGGGGCCCTATGACGCCCTGATGGCCGCCCGGGGAATACTGCATGCCATGATTGCGAGGGCGGAAAGGCAACCGAACCATGCCTGACGGATTCAAAGAACTGGGGCCTTATCTGCGTCTCCTGAAACGGCAGCAACTCTGGATACTCCTGGGGCTGCTGCTGGCCATGGCCGCCGCCGCCGCCGTGGTGGGCCTTCTATCCGTTTCCGGCTGGTTCATTTCCGCCGCCGCCTTCGCCGGCCTGACACCGCTGACCGCCCATACTCTCAACATACTGCATCCCAGTGTGGCCATTCGCTTCTTTGCCATCCTACGCACCCTGGCGCGCTATGCCGAGCGCATCGTCAATCACGACACCACCTTTAAAATTCTGGCAACCCTGCGCACCTGGCTGTACGTAAAAATCGAACCCCTGGCCCCGGCCGGGCTGGCCGGTTTCAGGCAGGGCGATCTTCTGAACCGCATCGTCTCCGACGTCGACGATCTGGACAATCTCTTTATCCGGGTCATCACCCCCACGGCCGCGGCGGGGTTTATCACCCTGGCCGTGCCCGGGTTGCTGGCCGCTTACTCCCAGACCGCCGCACAGGCCCTGCTGCTTTTCCTG
>JAERRP010000412.1 GCA_016735415.1 Desulfobacterales bacterium
ATGTGGTGGCCGACGACCGGAAACTGGATACCTGCGAAACCATCCTGGCCCTGAACACGGCCCGGATTGCGGGGGACCCGACCCTGGCCGCCCGTTTTCTGACGGCCTACGGCCAGGCGGTTGCACGCATCAACCGCGACCCCGAGGCCTACAAGGCTCTTCTGGTCGAGCGCACGCGCTTTCCCCTGCCGGTCAAGGAACGTTTCCGGGTGCCGGTATTCCCCGATCCGGCACCGCCGTCCCGGGGCGATGTGGCGGCGGTTCAGGATTGGCTGCAGCACAACGGCCTGGTCGACACACACCTTCCTTATGAAACCATTATCCAGGAGGGACGGCCCTGAAACGGTCCTGCGGATCGGGACAACGACAAGCACTGCGGAAACGGGTGCCAATAGACCCTTTGACACGAAACGCTCAGCGTCTGACGGTGCTCGGCCTATCGGGATTTGAGGTATCATGATTGCGGTCCGCCAGCTCAGCAAAACCTTTGATCCGGCCGATGGTGCCGTCCTGGACGGCCTGTCCTTCGAGGTGGCCGCCAGGGAAACGCTGGCCATCATCGGCCCCTCGGGCTGCGGCAAAACCACCCTGCTCTATATTCTGGCCGGTCTGAGCGATCCCTCGGACGGGAGCGTCTTCATCGGCGGCGGCCGGGCCAGCGGCCAAACCGCCTTTATCCTCCAGGACTTCGGTCTTTTCCCCTGGAAGACGGCCTCCCAGAACATCGTCCTGGGCCTGCAGTTGCAGGGTGCCGACAGCGGTCGGCGTCGGCGCGCCGCTGCCGCCCTTTTGGATGAGTTGGGCCTGACCGGCCTGGGAGGCCGTTACCCGGTCCAGCTCAGCGGCGGCCAGAAGCAGCGGGTGGCCATCGCCCGGGCACTGGCCACCCGCCCGGATCTCATCCTGATGGACGAACCCTTTTCCTCCCTGGATGCCCTGACCCGCGAACACCTGCAGAACACCATGGTGGACATGTGGCGACGCAAAGCGCTGAGCTACATCATCGTCACCCACAGTGTGGAGGAGGCCGTTTTTCTCGGACGACGCGTGGCCGTTTTGACCGATCGGCCCACCCGGATCAAGGCCCTGATCGACAATCCCAGCTTCGGCCGCACCGATCTGCGTTGCAAGGACTGCTATTTCGACCGGATCCGCGAGGTCCGGCGGGAAATGGAGGCCTGAGATGGATGTCGTCGGGCGCTACCTGGTGGCGGGTCTCCTGCTGGTGGCCGTATGGAAAGCCGCCGCCCTCGGCCTGGCCTCGAACATGCTGCCGGCCCCCGAAGCGGCTCTGCTGGCCTTCGGACAGGCGGTTAAAACCCGGGCTTTCTGGGTCCATTTCGGCACCAGTGCCTACCGGGTGGGATGCGCCATGGCCCTGGCCTGGCTGGTGGCCTTTCCGGCCGGCGTGCTGCTGGGCCATCACCGCCTGGCGGATCGCTATCTTTCGCCCTTTGTTTTCCTGACCTACCCGATTCCCAAAATTGTCCTCCTGCCGATTTTTCTGGTGCTCTTCGGGCTGGGCGACTTCGCCAAGATCTTCATGATCGCCCTGATCATCGGCTTCCAGATCCTGGTGGCCACCCGGGACGGGGTGCGGGCCCTCGACAAGAAATACGTGGACTCCTTTCGCTCCCTGAGCAATCACCCGGGGGCGCTGCTGCGCCACGTCATCCTGCCGGCCGCCCTGCCCCACGGCTTTACGGCCCTGCGAATCGGGACCGGCACCGGAATCGCGGTGCTCTTTTTCGTGGAATCCTTTGCCACCGCCAGGGGACTGGGCTATTTCATCATGGATGCCTGGGGTCGTTTCGACTACCAGCAAATGTTCGTGGGCATCATCGGTATGAGCCTTCTGGGTGTGGTGCTCTACGAACTTTTCAACGACCTGGAGCGCACGCTGTGCGCCTGGAAATTCCACGAGACCGGACGAGCCGCCAACCCCCGCAGGGCTTCCGACGGCCTCGCCGGCACCATCCGGGTTTTCGGCCGCATGATCCGATTCAGCCACACGATTTTCGCCCTGCCGTTTGCCCTGGCCGCCGTGGTGCTGGCCAACCGGACCCACCCCGTCACGGCCTCCCAGCTGTTCTGGATTCTGGTGGCCATGGTGGGGGCCCGCTCGGCCGCCATGGGTTTCAAC
>JAERRP010000844.1 GCA_016735415.1 Desulfobacterales bacterium
GGTGCCGTCCAGTGCCATGCGCGGCGTCAGTTCCGGGACGGGGGCATCGTAGCAGATCTGAACACCGAGGGGCACTTTTGGGGTTTTAAAAACCGGGATGGTATTTCCTGCGGGCAGCAGGCCCTGTTCCGGAGGGGCGACGTGCAGCTTGCGGTACGGCCGGGAGGCGCCTCCAGGCATAGCCGCCAGGTGGGTGGCATACAACCGCCCTTGAGCATCCTTTCCAGCATGCCGGCCACACCAGGGTGGATTTGATGTGGGCCGCGGAATTTCCCTCCAGGTGGCGATAGCCCGCATCCCATGGAATGAGCTTATCCAGCATGCCGGCAATGTCTTCGCGCACGGCCGGATCAGCGCTTTCATTGATGGTGACCGCCGCCGTCGTGTGCGGCACATACAGCAGGCACCACCCATTCTGAATTTCAGGCCGGGATGCCACAGCCCGTTCGTGGCCATGCTGGCCGGCGTCATGGTTGTGGCCCTGGCCCGTATTCTCGAAGCATAGCCTCCGGGCGTCCTGTTGTAACCCCTTCCGTTCGTATCACCGCGGCCTCGGCGTGGCGTTTGATCAGGCGCAACCACTCGATCCGCACCAGGCCGCTGAACGGACGGATCAAAAACCAGTAAAAGCCGAAACGCTGGCGACTGCTCGGCGAGGAGCACCATATCCGGGTTTCGGTGGACAGCCGGGTAAAGCCGCCCGCCGGTGCTTCCACCCGGAAGTTGGTGGCGGCTTTGGCAAGACCCGGCCGCTGCAGGGTCGCAAACTGCTCCGGGGCGAATCGGTGAATCCCGCCGGAATAGGTCCAGAACCGTCCGATCAGGCCGATCACCAGTTCGTGTCCCGGACGTTGATCCAGAATGCGGAAACCGACCGCTTGCATGCCTTCGAGCGTGATGTTCCCGGCGGGCAGGCCGCGCAGCTTGAAGAGGGTCCGCACCAGGGCGGACTGCCCCAGGTCGCAGGTCATGGTGGCCGCCAGGACGGTTTCCGGGCGGCGTCGCACTGTGATGGCATGCCGTTCCCGGAATTGATATACGGGAAGATAGTGATCAATGAGCGGATACATGCCGGCACCTTATCCTTTGACAGGCCCCACGGCCGTGGTCGGTGGCGGTGTTCTCCCGGGTCCCGAAAAAATAAACCTTCCCCGAACCATTTTGCGGCGGCGCGCCGGGCCAGGGGCCGTGTCAGCGCCGGCCGCGCACCGCCAGAAAAATTCCCGTCACAATCAGCGCCATACCGGCACCGTGAAACCATTCTAATTCTTCGCCCAGAAAAACCAGGGCCATAAAACCCCCGAACAGCGGCATCAGGTAAAGAAAAAAACCGGCCCGGTTGGCGCCGATAAGCTCGACCCCGCGGTTGAAGCACAGAAAGGAAACGATCGAGGGGAAAACGGCGACATATACGATCGTCGCAATCGTAACACCATCCCAACGGACGGCACGCAGGTGGATGGTTTCCCAGATGTAAAAGGGCAGCAGCATTAGCGCCCCGGCCACGAATGTGATCGCCACGAAACTTAAAGGATGGATGGGGGGTCTTTTACGCAGCAACACGGAATAACCGGCGTAAGCCACAACCGCCGTGAAGATCAGGATATCACCCGGATTGAAGACCAGGGTGCGCAGCTTCTGGGGATCCCCCTGGATGATAATCGTCACGGCCCCGGCCAGTGCGAAGGCGAACCCGAAGGTTTGCAAAGTGACGACCCGGTCCCGGAAAAGGATAAACGACATGGCCACGATCATGACGGGCATCAAAGCCTGCATCAGGAAAGCATTCAGGGCAATGGTATGCTGGAGGCCAGCGTAGACCAGGGTGTTAAAAATGGTCACCCCCAGGGCGGAGAGCAGCAGAATGATCGGGCGGTTCTGCTGGATGGTGCGCCAGTCCCGTTTCAGCCACGGCAGCGCCGGCCCGAGCACCAACAGGGCCGCCACGGCCCAGCGCCAGAAAGCCAGGCCGACAGGTGGCACTTCAGTGCGCACGGCCCGTCCCAGGATGAAATTACCGGACCAGAACAGAACGGCAAATGTCAGCAGCAGATAAGGCGAACGGACAAATTGGGATACGGAGATGCGGGCCACCGGGCATGCATAGCATCATGTCCCGTCCGGGTAAACCGCTGATTGCCTGTGGAAGTATTGAATCCGGGACCTGCAGCCGCCGGTTTAAGCGGCCGGAGCCCCGCCTTAAAATTTTACGGACCTATAGCCAATAAAAAGGGACTTCAAAACGGGGCCCGGGGGTCCGGTCCCGTGGCATGAAACTGTCTGAGGATCTTAGTGCGCGTTGAACCGCACAGTGAAAACACGCTATTCAATGCCAAATCGGTTTTAATTCTCCGGCGCAGGATATTGACCCCCTGTGCCCTGTTCGGTTTTACGCTCACTTAGATCCGAGTTTTTCAGGCCACGGGACCGGATCTCCGGGCGATCACAACCCCACCTTTTTTGGGGTTATCGTTCCGTAAAAAAATGAGGCCGCATGCAGAGCATGCGGCCTCAAAGGAATGACCTCACTATTCATGCAATGTTAAAACCGGTAGGTCACCATGACGCCTAAAACCCCCTGGGTTTCGCTGCCCTCGTCCACCACCGGGCTGTCGTCGTCGGCATCGCCCACCAGCCGCGATACGCCGGCGATGCTGACCAATCTCCAGGGCCCCGAGAAGTTCCAGACGTGGGTGAGATTGAGCCCATAATTATAGATGCCTGAATCCGCATCGTATTTCTTAAGGCCGCTGCGGCGCGAATCCCGGCCGCTGACCCCGAAATAGGCACTCATAAAGTCATCGTCGCCGTAAGTGGTGTAGCCTTCCAGGTTGAGGCGCATGCTATCGCCCAGGGCGGTGCCCCACCCCAACGACATCCGTCCGAGGGTGCCGTCATTGCCGTCGGCCACGTCGGCCATGTACTCGATGCGCCCGTTCCAGCCTTCGTACTCGAACCCCACAAATCCACCGAGCATGAAGGAGGCATCGACATCTTCCATGTCATCCACCCGGTTGTTATCCACATTGTCCCGCTTGCCGATAAATTCGCCCACCGGACCGGCCTTCAGGATCGGATGGGGAATCAGGTTGCTCTTGATGCGGTTTCCCACCAAGTGCACATTCATGTGGTTTTCCCAGTCCATGGTGAAATAGGGCAGCGGGGCGGCCGTGTAATCGTCCGACCCGATATAGTCCGGTACGACGGCCAGGCCGCCACCGACGGTGACATCCGCCGACCATGCACCGGTCACTGAGCCGGCCAACAGCAGCACACAGGTCAACACCACCGACATGAGCTTGGATTTCATCATAAATCTCCTTGAAAAGGTTTGATAATTGCCGGCCAACAGCCGTTGCCGCCTTCCATCACAGGGTAGAAAAACTTCACTGCGACCAACTGTCTCTCAACGAACGATAGGAACTGAATAGTTGGAACGAATGCGATGGCGAAAATCTGCCAACATTTTGCTATAGTCATCAGACAACATCGCCCAAAGATATTGGAGACCGTCCTGATACAAATATGCTGGATGAATAGACAAAACAGTGCGCTATTGCAAGTCTTTTCTAATAAGCAGGCCTGCGCTGGGGTCGATGCGGCAAAAACCAGTAGGCCGATTTATTTTTCCAGGGCCGTAAATCCGGAGCGGGCCATGATCATCTGATGCTGCCCCACATCGGCAACGATGATATCGCGGCCCCGGGTAAGCGCCGAGAGCTTGCGCGTAATGCTTTTCATCAAGAGTTGGTCCTCACGGCCGACACCGGCATCGATTTCTTCCTGGATTGCTTCCGCGACCTCGTTTCGGAAGGCATCGATCTGCTCAAACCAGCGCCGCGGCTTGGGGGTGAGTTCCGGAGTCTTCAGCAGTAAATTGAGCGCCTCACCGACATCGGCAATTGCGGTCAATTGGAAGCCTGTAGGGATTTACTATAATCGCTTTTTGCAGATTGGCCACCGGTGACGACCAAATACTTGACGTCGCAGGTCACAGGAGGCATCTTAACTCACATTGATGGTGCCGCCGCGATGGTCGTGGTCAGGCACACCGGCGCTATCTTCGCCCCAAGGCACAGGACAATCCAAAATGGGAAAAACACTCTTCGAGAAAATCTGGTCCGCCCACGTGGTGCTCAAAATGATCGACCTGATCGGCACCGCCGGCGGCACCGGATACGTGCTGGAATACGGCGGCAAGGCCGTGCGATCGCTTTCCATGGAAGCGCGCATGTCCATCTGCAACATGAGCATCGAGGCCGGGGCCCGGGCCGGCATGATCGCCCCGGATGACACCACTTATGACTACATCACCCGGACAGACCGTCCCTTTGCCCCCAAAGGGGAGACCCTTGAACGCGCGCTGGAATTTTGGCGTACGCTCCCCAGCGACGCGGATGCAATTTATGATCGGACCCTGACCATCGACACCGGCGCCATCGCGCCGCAGATCACCTGGGGCACCAACCCCGGCATGGTGATGGATATCGACCAGCCGGTTCCGGATCCGGATTCCGCTGCCGGCTACAGCCGCGCCGATGTCGAAAAGGCGCTGTCTTACATGGGGCTTGCGCCCGGCATCAAATTGACCGATGTGGATGTGGACGTGGTCTTCATCGGCAGCTGCACCAACTCCCGCATCGAAGATCTGCGCACGGCCGCGGCCGTCCTGGACGGCCGCCAAAAAGCCGGGCAGGTGGAACTGCTGGTGGTGCCGGGTTCCGATCAGGTCCGGCTTCAGGCCGAAGCCGAGGGGCTGGACCGCGTCTTCAAGGCCGCCGGGGGCCAGTGGCGTTTTGCCGGCTGCAGCATGTGTCTGGGAATGAATCCGGACCAGCTGCGCCCACAGCAGCGCTGTGCCGCCACCTCGAACCGCAATTTCGAGGGCCGCCAGGGCAAAGGAGGCCGCACCCACCTGGTGAGCCCC
>JAERRP010000227.1 GCA_016735415.1 Desulfobacterales bacterium
GCATTTTTTTAAATTTCAGTTCCCCTGGAATTTTCTGCCGTTCTTCGGCCTTTTCTTCCCGGCCTCAATCGCCTATTCCATCGTCCGCCACAATCTGTTCGATGCCGACACCATTATCAAAAGGACCTTGGGTTATTTCGTCACCACCGGGATCGTTATCGGTATTTATGCCCTCATTACCGTCTCCTTTAACGTTTTCTTCCGCCAGTATCAGGTGGCCCAGTCAGGGGCTTTTCCCGTTCTGTTGATGCTGGGAGTCATTTTCATCTTCAACCCACTGCGCAATCGCGTACAGACCGTGGTTGACAAGCTTTTCTTCCGCAAAGAATATGATTACGGCAAAATTGTCGACAAGATCGGGCATGCCATCACGTCGGTTATGGACATTGGCCATATCTTGCGACACCTGACCAGCACCTTTATTGAGGATATGTTTATCGACCAGGCATCGGTCATGCTACTGGCGTCGGATGGCCGGACCTATAAGGTCCGCCTGGCCGAGGGCGACATGAAACAGACCATCGGAAAGGTGACCATGGATCTCACGAATCCCCTCGTAACGGTTTTCAAAGAAACCAAAGAGCAACTGACCCGGTACGATTTGCTTGAAGCACACCAGTACAGGGATATTGCCGAGGGCGGTCTCGCCTTATTCAAAGACCTGCACGCCAGCCTGATGATTCCGATGATCTTCCAGGAGCGCGTAATCGGCTTTCTGAATCTGGGAGAAAAAAAGTCCGGTAAATTTTACAATCGCGAAGATATCGATCTTTTGCACACGATGGCCAATCAGGGCGCGGTTGCCATAGAAAATGCGCGCTTGTTCCAGGAGAATCTGGAAAAACAGCGCATGGAAGAAGAGCTAAATATTGCCCGCGAGTTGCAGACAAGTATGCTGCCGGCGGACTGCCCTAAAATCGAAGGGTTTGACATGGCGGCTTTTTCCATTCCCGCGATGGAAGTCGGTGGCGATTTTTATGATTTTGCCGAAACCAGGGACGGCCATTGCGTCTTGGTGATCGGCGATGTTACCGGCAAGAGTGTCTCGGGTGCTCTGGTCATGTCGGCCTCCCGCAGCATCTTCCGAATGCTTTCCGAAGAGGGCCTGTCCGTCAAACATATCATGCGGCGCGCCAACAGTCGTACCAAACAGGATATCAAAACCGGCATGTTTGTGGCACTCCTGTATGCCGTGATCGATCCAGACAGCAGGGTCGTGAGCATGTGTAGTGCCGGTCAAACACAACCGGTGCATTTGGTCCGTCGGACCGGCGAGGCCGTGCTCGTTGAAACTGAAGGGGACACATTCCCGCTGGGGATTCTTGAAGACGTCGAATACGAAGACACGACGCTGCCGCTGGCGCCCGGGGACAAAGTGGTCTTCTACACCGATGGGATCGTCGAAGCCATGAATGCCGCCAAGGAGCTATTCGGGTTTGAGCGCCTGTTGGAGACGGTCAGGGACGCTGCCGATCTCAGTGCCGCCGAACTCCTGCAGCATCTGAAACAAAGCGTGGATGATTTCGTTGGCGGGGCCGAGCAGCACGATGATTTGACGGTAATCGTGGTGGGTGTGAAAGTATAGAAGGCATCTCAGCATCAGCGCACAGCCGGCAATCCGCCTGGGATTCCCTTTTTGGAAAAGACGATCTGCCACAGTTGGGTCTTGTGGGTCCGGAAGGCCCCGGCTAGGTGAAGGAAATAGTAGGTCCACATGCGGCAATCGCGTCGATTGCAATGCTGTTTGATTGCGGGCCACCGGGCTACGAAATTATGGTACCAGGCCATTAGGGTGTTATCGTAAAAGTGGCCGAAGCTGTGCAGGTCTTCGACAACGAACCGTCCCTCCGCGGCCTCGGTAATCTGCCGTAGCGAGGGCAGCATGGAGTTGGGGAAAAAATATTTTTCGATCCAGGGATCGTTTGAAACGACCGAGGTGCTGCCGCCGATGGTCTGGAGCAGAAACAGTCCTTCATCGGTTAAACAGTTGTGGACTGTCTGCATGAGGGCTCGGTAATTTTTATAACCGACGTGTTCGATCATTCCGCAGATCAGAATTTTATCGAATTTTCCCTGCAAGCGACGATAGTCGCACCGGTGCCATTTCACCGGTAGGCCATTGCAGAAGCGTCGCGCGTAGTCCAGTTGCTCCCGTGAAGTGGAGACACCCGTCACATGGCAACTGTATTTTTCAG
>JAERRP010000275.1 GCA_016735415.1 Desulfobacterales bacterium
ATTGTGGCGATCGCTGTTTCCAGCACATTTTCCACCACCGTGGCGGTTGACCGGAACGGGGACCACCTGATGAATGCCCTGACCTGGATGGATTCCCGGGGTGCTCCCTATGTCAAAAATATCGTTGGCGGATTTCCCAGTGTTAACGGGTACGGTATTTTCCGGATCATGAAATGGATCCCCAAAACCGGCGGCGGCCCCACCCTTTCCGGCAAGGACGATATTGCCCATGTGCTGCTGATCAAAAATGAATTCCCGGATGTTTACACAAATACTCATATGTTTTTGCCCAGCAAGGATTATCTGAACCTGAAGCTCACCGGAAAATTTGCGGCCTCCTATGATTCCATGCAGCTCTTCTGGGTATCGGATATCCGGGATATCCATAATATCCGCTATGATGAGAAACTGATTGCCCTGCTGGATCTGGACCCGGAAAAACTGCCGCCCATGGCCGCTTCAACGGATATCCTCGGGACCCTCCGACAAGACGTGGCAAAATCAATCGGCCTATCACCGGATGTCAGGGTGGTGCTTTGCTCACCGGACCATCAGACTGCGTGTATCGGTTCCGGCGCGGTCAACGATTTTTCCGGCCATCTGTATGTCGGCACTTCATCGTGGATCCAGGCGGTGGTTCCTTTTAAGAAAACCGATGTGCTCCATTCGATTGCCTCTTTTCCCACCGCCATTTACGGCAAATATCAGTCCGTGAACGAGCAGGACATGGCCGGCGGATGTCTGAGTCACTTGTTCGACAATCTCCTGTTCTATGACAATGCACTCAAGTCGGGTCAAACCCCAAATCCCTACCAGCATATTGATGACATTGTCGGCCAGGTACCGGCCGGCAGTCATCAACTGATTTTTCTGCCGTGGCTGAATGGTGAACGAACCCCCGTGGATGACACCACATTAAGGGGCGGTTTTTTCAACATGTCCAAAACGACGAACCAGGATCACATGATCCGGGCGGTGATGGAGGGGGTGGCTTATAATACCCGCTGGAGCTTGAAATATGTCGAGCGGTTTATTAAACAGAAACTCAATCCCATCAACTTCATCGGCGGCGGAGCCCAGTCGGATGAATGGTGCCGCATTTTCGCCGATGTGTTAAACCGGGATATCCGCCAGGTGGAAAATCCCCGGCAGGCCAATGCCCGGGGGGCGGCTTTCATCGCGTCTGTGGGTCTCGGATATATCACATTTGACGACATTCCCCGTTTGACCAGAATCCGGAAAACCTTTCATCCGAATCCGGACAACCGAAAAACATATGACGAACTCTACGACATCTTTATCCGGTTGTACCGGAAAAGCAAATCCTTGTATCGGCGGCTCAACGCCGTGTGATCATAAGGGGACGATTGTATCATGACTTCAAAAACTGTTTTCACACGGAAACTACGGGCCTCTCACCAGATGGATAGTTTTACCCATTTTTTACCGCTCAGTTATGAACTGGTCACGGTAATAAGAAGTGCCGTAAAGGACATTTTTAATGCCTTGGGCGGAGAAGAACTTATCAAGTCAAGTGGGGATGTCTATATCAAGCCCAATGGTATCGATGCCAAGCCATATTGTTACACAAGACCGGAAGTGATCAGGGCGGTTATTGAGTACTGGTTTGAGGCGGGCGCGAAGCGTGTATATCTCATGGAAAATTCGACTCAGGCCAATTATACGCGTATCGTATTTGAAAGCAACGGCTATAAAAAAGTCTGCCGAGATACGGGTGCGACTCCCATTTACCTGGATGAGGAAGAGACAAGAACATACAAATTCACAGGAAAAAAATCAGTTGCCGCCGGTAATGCCGGTGGATATGATCTTACGCGTTTCGAAATGCCCGTAACGGTTGGTAACAAGTTAATCGAAAAGGGGGATGAAAACCTCTATATCAACGTACCAAAACTGAAGACCCACTCTATGTCAGGGGTTACCTTGGGAATAAAAAACCAGTGGGGATTTCCTGCCCATAAAAGCAGAGGGATCGACCATAACTACAATCTGCATAGCAAATTGATTGACGTTCTTTCTTATATTAAACCGGATGTAACGATCATAGAGGGTATTGAAGGGAGTGTTTATGGTCATTATCCGGTCCTTAAGCTGGCTGATGAATGTATAAAACCCTTCCGCTTACTTATCGGCAGTAGAAATGTGGTTGCCGCCGATCTTGTTGGCGCTAAAATATTCGGTCTTGAGAAGGAGGACGTTCCTCATTTGCAGATGGCGATCGAACGAGGTTTCGGTGGATCTGTCAGAACGCTTCAAGATATTGATCTGGCAGGCGATATAACCGACCTTGATGCTGTTGATCTTATCGGTGATATGCCCGAAGCAGGATCATACCCAACCGATCTATTTGATTCTTTTCCAGATGATGTGAATATTATTCAAGGGAAGGAACGGGCCTGTAAGGAGGGGTGCGTTAACAACCCCTTAACATTATTGCAGATATTGTACAACGATTATAATGGTAAAGGCGGTTGGACGCTTTTGATGGGTAAGGGCTTTGATAAGGAGGAAATGCTTAACCTGGAAGGTAAAGTACTAATTGCGGGGCACTGTGCGATTGAAGAGGTTGCTTCGATTTTAATAAAAAAATTAAAAAGAAAAAATGTATACCTCAGTGGAGAGTGCAATGATCTCTGTTCAACCGCGGAGGCAATGTTTCATCTTATGAAGGTCAACCCCATAGATCTTGTTCCCATAAATTCCGTAACGGCATTCCGTGCCTTAATAACGGCCAAATTAAAAGGTTCAAATTCGAGAGTACCTAATCCTTTGTCGCATATACTGAAAAGAGTATAGATGTTTGGTATTGACAGGGCTTGACCTGCAATTCGGCTGCGCTTCATTGCAACCGCTTATGCGTCTCGTTAGCGCCTCCTTTCTTATTTTTGCGCGAACCCTTCGCTGAATCCATTCTTGACAGTTAAAAGTCTATGATATATTGTATATACAATATAGCGAAATGAATGGAGGATTAAAATGACCACTCAAATGATAGTTCGTATAAATCCTGAGCTTAAAAATAAGGTAAATTGCCTCGCAAAGGCCGAGGGTAAGAGCGTTAGCGAGGTTGTCCGAGAACTGCTGGAAGACTATGTAAAAAATCGGGATATCGGTTTGTATATTGATGATCTTTGGCAACGTATAGGTGATAAGCTTACATCCCGAAAAATTGGTCCCAAAGAAATCCATCGTGCCATTAAGGAAGTGAGATCAAAAAAATGATTAGGGTGGTGGTGGATACAAACGTTTTCATTTCCTCCTTTTTTGGCGGCAATCCCCGTAAAATAATTCATCATTGGAAATCGGGGCAAATCACCCTTTGTCTATCAAAACCCATCATTGAGGAATACATAGAAGTTCTTCGCCGGCTTGAGCTACAAAATGAAAAAGAGATAGACGAAGTGCTGAGTCTTTTTGCCCATGGTTTTAATGTCGTGTTCACGGCAAAAACTCCAAAATTGCATATTGTGGAAAAAGACCCGAACGACAATATGTTCATTGAATGTGCCGTAGCTTTAAAGGCCAAATTTGTTATTTCAGGTGATAAAGCGCTCAAAGAAATCCAGGATTATATGAACATTAAGATTGTCAGCCCCAGAGAGTTCCTAAGCAAAATATTCACCGTATGATCTTGATGAACTTATTGAATTTATTTCAGCCTGGGCGGAACCATGCAGATAAAAAAATTAAGAGGAAAC
>JAERRP010000405.1 GCA_016735415.1 Desulfobacterales bacterium
TTCGTGGTTCAGCGCAAGGCGCGCGGCCGCGCGCAAGCGGAGCATACTCCGGTATGTGAGCATTGCGGACGGTCGCGCAACACCGCGCTGGGCCGCGAGGTGACGCGTGCAAACAACTTCTAGCCGAAGTCGTCGAAGGCGATCATCTCCCGCTCCACCCCCAGACTGTCCAGCATGTCCATCACGGCCTTGATCATCATGGGCGGGCCGCAGAGGTAATACTCGATTTCGGTGGGGTCGGGATGATCCTTGAGGTAGATGTCGTGAGCCACCTGGTGGATAAATCCGGTGGGGCCGTCCCAGTGGTCTTCAGGCTGGGGGTCGGATAAGGCCACATGGTAGGAGAAATTGGGAAAGCGCGCCTGCAGATCCTGGAACTCTTGGTCGTAAAACATTTCCTGGCAGGAGCGTGCCCCGTACCAGAACGTTACCCGGCGTTCGGTCCCCACGTCCAGCAGTTGGTTGAAGATGTGGCAGCGCATGGGGGCCATGCCGGCACCACCACCTATGAAACACATCTCGCGATCGGTATCCCTGACAAAGAAATCGCCGTAGGGCCCGCTCAGGCCGATCCGCTCACCCGGCTTGAGATGGAAAACAAACGACGACCCCACGCCGGGCGGCAGGTCCATCTGCCCGGGCGGCGGCGTGGCGATCCGGATGGTAAAACGCCGAATCCCTTTTTCGGAGGGCGGATTGGCCAGGGAATAGGCTCGGTTGACCGGTTTGTCCGAGCCGGCGGCCAGCTTGAGCAGATCGAATTGTTTCCAGGCCGCCCGGTAGGTGTCGGCCACCTGAAAATTCTTGAAGGCCGCCCGGTATTCGGGAATGTCGATCTGCATATAGGCCCCGGCCGTGAAATCCACCGTCTGGCCTTCGTCCAGTTTCAGCACCAGTTCCTTGATAAAGGTGGCCACGTTGTCGTTGGAGACCACGGTGGCGTCATATCTCTGGATATTGAAAATGTCTTCGGGGATACGGATGTGCAGATCCTGTTTAACCTTGAGTTGACAGGCCAGGCGCACGTGATCGAGCCGCTCCTTGCGGTTGACCAGGGACAACTCGGTGGGCAGGATGTCGCCGCCGCCTTCCAGCACCCGGCACTTGCAGGTCCCGCAGGTCCCCTGGCCGCCGCAGGCGCAGGGAATCAGGATCTCGTGATCCAGCAGGGAAGCCAGCAGGGATCGGCCCAGGGGGGTGGTAAGCGGCTTGTCCTCGTCGTCATTGATGACGATCCGGCGGTCGCCCTTGATGACCACCTTGGCTTCCACCAGAAGCAGCACACCCACCAGAAGCAGGATGACCGACAGAAAAACCGCCAGGCTCAGGAGATAAATCAAAACGGGCTCCCTCTAAAGGGTAATGCCGGAAAACAGCATGAAGGCCATGGCCATCAGGCCGGTGATGATCATGTTGATGCCGAAGCCCTGCAGCCCCTCGGGCACGTCGGCATAGCGCAGTTTCATTTTGATGGTGGCCATGGAAATGATGGCCAGGGCCCAGCCGATGCCCGAGCCGGCGCCGTACACCACGGTTTCCCCGAAGGTGTAACTGCGCTCCACCATAAACAGCGAGGCCCCTAAAACGGCGCAGTTCACGGTAATCAGGGGCAGAAAAACCCCGAGCGCGTTGTAGAGCGCCTGAGAGTAACGGTCGATTACCATTTCGACCACCTGCACGATACCGGCGATGACGGCGATGAAAAGGATCAGCTTCAGGAAACTGAGATCCACGCCCGGCAGCCCGGCCCAGGCCAACGCGCCGGGCGCCAGCAGGAAGGTGTAGATCAGCCAGTTGACCGGGGTGGTGAGGGTGAGGACGAATACCACCGCGACCCCCAGCCCCATGGATGTCTTTAGGTTTTTGGAAACCGCCAGAAACGAGCACATCCCCAGGAAATAGGCCAGCAGGATATTGCCGACGAAGACCGAGTTGACGAAGATGCTGAGGAAATTTTCCATAGCGGCCGGGTTTTAATCCTTGAGAAGGGTGTACTGCAGCCAGACGAACAGGCCGATCACGATAAAAGCGCCCGGGGCCAGCAGCATCAGCCCCATGTTCATGTAGCCCAGATCGTATGCAAACTGGGGCACGACCTGGAATCCCATAATTTTGCCGGCCCCCAGAAGCTCACGGAAAAAAGAAACGCCAATCAGAATCGAACCGTAGCCCAGCCCGTTGGCCACCCCGTCGAGGAACGAGCGTCCGGGCGGATTGGCCATGGCATAGGTTTCGGCCCGTCCCATCACGATACAGTTGGTGATGATCAGCCCCACGAAAACCGAAAGCTGTTTGCTGATATTGAACAGGAATGCTTTGAGCACCTCATCGGCGATGATCACCAGGGTGGCGATCACGGCCACTTCGACGATGATGCGGATATTGCGCGGGATAACTTTGCGCATCGACGCGATGATCAGATTGGAGAAAGCCACCACGAAGGTCAGGGCCAGGGCCATGACGATGGCGGTGTTCATCTGCACCGTAACAGCCAGGGCCGAACAGATCCCTAAAACCTGTTTCGAGATGGGGTTGGTCTTCCAGAGCGCATCGGCAATCATCCGATAACCCTGGGTGTTGGATATTTTTACTGGGGCCGCGGACATACCTGGGGAATCTCCGGAAGTTTCAACATGCCTTTGTTGCGAAATCGGACTGAAACCGGCTCATAGGTTTGCAGGCTGTCGTGCAGCCCCGCGCTCAGATAGCGCCCCGTCATGGTGGCGCCGCTGATGCCATCCACGAAATTGGGTTGCCGGTCCGGTGCGATCACATTCGCCACTTCGCCCTTGGCGATGCCAACCGAAACGAAATGGCCGTTCGGGTCGACGATCTGCTTGCCCGTGAAATTTTGCCGAAACCATCGTTTCTCGATTTCACCGCCCAGTCCCGGCGTTTCGGAATGCTGGTAGACGGAAAAACCGGCCACCGTCCGGCCGTCCTTCTCGATGGCCAGGTAGCCGTAAATCCGGCCCCACAAACCACGACTGTCCACGGGGACGATATAGGCCTGCACCTGATCGTCCTGCATGTAGAGATAAAGCGGCCGAACATGCTCGGCAACGGCGTCCGCCGCCACCACCCGGCCACGGTCGTCCACGGGGAGGCATTTAATGGACTTCTGGTAGAGCGCCTTGATATCATCCGCCCGGTAACGCCGGTCCGGATCGAGCGCCCCCACGGATTTGAGGACGTTTTTCTGCCGGTCGACCAAGATATTTTCGCGCTGAAAGGCCTTGAGGCCCGTGGATGCCAGGGTCAGCAGCAGGCTGCAGACCACCCCGAGGGCCGCGGCGAACAGCAGTGTTTTCATGGCATCAGACATTGGGCACCCTTCGACGCGTACGTATCCGGACCTCGATATGATCCAGCAGCGGATTGAACAGGTTCATGAAGAGGATCGCCAGCCCGATCCCTTCCGGAAAAGCCGGGTTGAACACCCGGATCAGTACGGTCAGCATGCCGCACATGAAACCGTAGACCCATTTGACGCTCCGCATGTGGGTGGCCGAAACCGGATCGGTGGTCATGTAAACGATCCCGAAGGCCGATCCGCCGATCAGTAAATGATAAAACGGATTGAGCGAGAGAAAGGCCATGCTTTCGGGCCCGGCCAGCAGCTTGAGACAAAAGGCTGTTGCCAGCACCCCCAGCACACCGCCCAGAATGATGCGCCAGCTGGCAATTCCCAGAACAATCAGAAAAAGCGCCCCCACAATACACAGAAAGGTGGAGGTCCCCCCGATACTGCCGGGGTAAAACCCGAAAAAAAGTTCGGTAGTACTGTAGCCGGCGGCATGCAGTGCTTCCTCAACGGGCTGTCCGACCGGGGTGGAAGCCGATACCGACAGCGGGGTGGCGGCGGTAAACCCGTCGACAAACCGCTCGCAGGCGCCGCTGAGCGCTGTCCAGACGCTGTCGCCCGAGAGACTCACCGGATAGGCGAAATACAAAAAGGCCCGGCCGGTCAAAGCCGGGTTGAGAAAATTGCGTCCGGTGCCGCCGAAAACCTCCTTGCCGATCACGATGCCGAAGGAGATCCCCAGGGCCACCTGCCACAACGGCGTGGTGGGCGGCAGGGTCAGGGGGAAGAGCATGCAGGAGACAAAAAGCCCTTCGCTGATTTCATGTTTGCGGATGGTGGCAAACAGGATTTCCCAGAAGAACCCCACGGCATAGCTGACGATCACCATGGGCATCACCAGCCACAGGCCGGTCAGGACCACCGGGACCGGGAACAATGAAAGCCCGGAAGCCAGCCGCGAATGATAGCCGGCATTG
Source organism: Desulfobacterales bacterium (assembly GCA_016735415.1). The sequence goes on from JAERRP010000405.1 coordinate 4,282, forward strand.
TAGATCCCGAAGCAAAGATGCGGAATCAGGGCCACGATCACCAGAAACATGAAGCGTTTGACATCCAGGCTGTCGCGCACGTTCGGCCGGCGGCGAGTGCGTTCGATGGGCGCCAGGAAAACCGTCTCAATGGATTCGTAGAAGGCATACAGTTTGGCGTACTTGCCACCGGACTCGAAATGGGGGCGGAGCGCGTCAAAAAAGTTACGAACGGCTTTCATCGTCAGGCCTGCTCTTTATGGTAAGCGAACTTGGTCTGGCGGAAGGTTTCCGCCAGTTCGATTTTCGAGGGACACACGTAGGAGCACAAGCCGCATTCGACGCAATCCAGAAGGCCGTGGGCCAGGTATTCCTCCACCTCTTCGGCCAATATGCTCTTCAGGGTCATCTGGGGCCAGATGTCCACCGGGCAGACCTCCGCGCAATAACCGCAGGCAATGCAGGCCCGATGCCCGCCGTTGATGTTCGTGTCCATGGCCATGGGGGCCCGCTGCAGCGCGGAAAGAAAGGCCCGCGAACGGCCGGGTTTATTCAGGCCCGGTCGAAACAGGGTCATGAATTCCCGTCCGGTGGCTTCCGGCAGCACGACCACGGCGGTTTCGTACAGGCCGATATGGCCGTCGGGGCTGCCGGCATAACCGCGCAAAACCCCGCCCACCACATAACGCGGGTCCGGGCAGGTGGGTTCCGCCAGCACCAGATGACTCAGCGGCGCCCCTAGTCGTGAGCGGACATGTTGCCGCTCAGCCGCTCCGCTGCCGGCCACCACGAACAACCGCTCGGTGGGGTAGGTGCCGTTCTTCAGGAATCGGGCCAGCATCAACAGGTCCTGAGCGTTGATAAACCAGGCCCCGTTTTCTTCCGGACGGCGACGGATATGATACAGCAGGACCCCGGGATCGTCCGCCGGATACGGCCCGGCGATCGTATGGGTCAGCTCGTCCTTGAACGTCCGGCATATCTTTTTACGTCGGGGGTGCGTGTAGACGTAAACCGTGTCGCATAGCCGCTTCAATATCTTGAGGCCATACTGGAACAGCGGCCGCGTTTCTTCGTTGAGGTAGCTTTCGGGATCGGGCTGAAAGGGTTCGCGCGCATCCAGGCTCACCATGATCGCCGGCGGCACGGCCTCCGGACTGGCGATCTTGCGGTAGGGCAGCTCCCGCAGGAGGGGCCAGACCCCGCCATCCAGCAGCCGGTTGACCAGTGCTTCCCGCGGCATCCGGTCCAGTTCGGCCCCGGCGGCAGCCGGAAAAGACATGACGGCTTCCTCGTCATCAAGCTTGATGACGATTTCACGGATGACCCGCCGGGGGCCGAATACGATGTCGGCCACCACCCCCCCGCCGGGCGAAACAAAACGGATGCGCGGATCGGTTTTGTCTTCGTAGAGCACGCTGCCCACCTGAACCACATCCCCGATCCGCACCCGCAAACGGGGTTTGATGTAGGGAATATGCTCCGGCAGCACGGCCACGGTGGCGGGCACCGACAGAGAAACGAGGTCATCGCTCGGAGCGCCCTGGATGTTCAGGTCGTAGCCTTTTCGGTTCCGGATGGCTTTCATGCGTTTCAGATTCTGTGAGGGAAGGTTGAGGGCCACGGTAACGATTCAGATTCTACTACCACTTTTGGCCCCCCATTTCAACCGGTTGTCGGCGTCCGGTTAGGGTGGCAAACACCGGGAACCAACCGCCGCCGGGTATTTCGCTCTTGACTTTTAGGTCTGCAAATCTCATTGTAAATGTGTAAAATATAAATACTAATCCGAACTATCGGCACAGATAAAGGAGGAATTCAAACAGAGAAGAGCGCAAATGGACCCGATCATTAAACGCCAGGTCTGTAAGTGTGAAAACTGTGGAAACGAGGCTGAAATGGTGGTCACCTGTTTCCTTCCGGAAAACACGTCCGACGCGGCTGCCACCGCACCCTCTGCACCCTCCCCGGCCGCCCCTTCCCGGAAGGTCAAAGGCCAGGCAACATGCACCCACTGCGGAAACGAGCGGATATGTGGATCGACCTTTAATAGCGACCGTTGGCGTCAGGACGGCTCTAAAGACCCGATCCCAACCTCAGCAGGGAGAACATCATGGAAGCATGCACACCCACTCTCAATACCGGTCTCCGCGGCGTTACGGTGGCCAGCACGAAAATCAGTGATGTCAAAGGCGCTGAAGGCAAACTGATCTATCGGGGGTTTCTGGTCAAGGATCTGGCCGAAAATGCCACCTATGAAGAAATCGTCCATCTGCTGCTTTACGAGCACCTGCCGGGCGATCAGGAATTGGAAGCCTTCAAGGCGTCGCTGGCCGAGGCACGGGCCATCCCGGAGGCCGTGTTGCAAATCCTGAAGATGTGCCCGACCGATTCGCACCCCATGGACATCCTCCAGGCCGCCACCTCCCTGCTGGCCAGCTACGACCCGGACCTGACCGAACGCGACCGTGAAACCAGCCTGCGCAAGGCCATTCGGTTGATTGCCAAATTCCCGACCATCATGGCCGCCTGGGACCGCATCCGCAACGGTAAGGAACCGGTCGCGCCCCTGTCCGCGATCAGCCATGCCGCCAATTTTCTTTACATGCTGACGGGTGAACAGCCGGATGAAGAGTTGACCCGTTTCTTCGATGCCAGCCTGGTCCTGCATGCCGAGCATTCCCTCAATGCGTCCACCTTCTCGGCCCGCCAGGTAGCCTCTACGCGGGCCCACATGTACAGTGCCGTGACCGCGGCCCTTGGCTCGCTGTCCGGTGAACTGCACGGCGGGGCCAACGTGAGGGTCATGCAGATGCTGCAGAAGATCGGGTCGGTGGATAACGTGGAAACCTACGTCCAGCAGGAGCTCGACGCCGGCCGCCTCATTTTCGGCCTGGGCCACGCTGTTTACCAGACCGACGACCCCCGGGCCCACATCCTGGCCCCCATGTCCAAAAAAATGGGAGCGCGCATCGGCGAGCCCCACTGGTACGAAATCTCCCGGGTCCTGGAAAAAACCGGTAAAGCTGTTTTCAAAGCCAAAAAAGGGATCGACATTTACGTCAATGTCGATTTCTACAGCGCCTCGCTTTACTACGCCATGGGGATTCCGATCGACCTGTTCACGCCTCTTTTCGCGCTTTCACGGGTGGCCGGCTGGACGGCACATGTGATCGAAGAACAGTATGCCGACGCCGCTCCCAAGCCAGCGCTCTATCGGCCGGCGTCGAATTACGTAGGCGATTACTGCGGCCCGGAGGAGTGCAGTTTTGTGCCCCTCGACGATCGCTGACGGGCAAAGGCACTAACGATTCAGGCCGTGACCACCATCCGCTCAGCCTTACCGCAGCGGAGCGCTGTCACGGCCCGGGGGATTGAAGGAGAACGACAACATTGCGCAAAAAACCCAACCTGCGGATGACCCGACAGCGGCAGGGCATCCTGGAAGAACTGCGAAAAACCGATACCCACCCCAGCGCCGATGAACTATTCAACCGCGTACGGCAACAGATGCCGCGCATCAGTCTGGGTACCGTCTATCGCAACCTCGAAATTCTTTCCGAACTTGGTGAGATCCAAACCATCGAGATGGCCGGCAGCCTCAAACGCTTCGATGGCGTGGCTCAAAACCATTATCATATCCGCTGCGTGAACTGCGACTGCCTGGTCGACGCCCCCCTCGAGGTCCGTATGGCTCTCGAAGAGGCTGTCCAGACGCATACCGACTTCCGTATCCTCGGTCATAAAGTGGCATTTACGGGCCTTTGCCCGGCCTGCCGCCGCAAAACACCCGGTGCTTTCCCCGACAAGGCTTGATCCATGGGAGGAGGGCCCTCTTCCCGCCATTTCGATGACAATCCCATAGCGTTCGCCAGAGGTAGGGCCGGGCTGTCTCCTTCCGGGCGCGACCATCCCATGATCTTCCGGGATGATCGGGTTTGCCACCATCCCGTATGGTGTTTAACATTGTACCAATTTTGATGAACGCATAAAAAGTCACAATCCGGACGGATTGCCATGGTTACGGCATCCGAATCAGCGAATACAGAAGGCCGGCATGAATATACTGGTCACCGGCGGAACAGGTTTTATCGGCGCCCATCTTGTGGACACCCTGCTGGATCGCGGCCACACCGTAACGGCCCTGGGGCGTTCACACCGACATCGGCGGGAAGGCCATCCGCAGTTTGAATTCATATCCGCCGATACCACCCGACCGGGTATCTGGCAGGAGGCCGTGGCCACCAGCGACGCCTGTGTCAACCTCGCCGGTGCCAGTATATTCCGGCGCTGGACGAAGGCTGCCAAAGGCCTAATTCGCGACAGCCGGATTCTGACGACCCGCAACCTCGTGGCGGCCATCCCGAATAATGGCGGGTCGTTTCTGTTCAGCGCCTCGGGGATCGGGTATTTCGGCGATCGTGGCGATGATCCCCTCACCGAGCAGGCCAGCGCCGGTACCGATTTTCTGGCCCGCCTGGGCGTGGAATGGGAAGCTGAGACCGCGGCCGCCGGCCGCAAAGGGGTCCGGGTGGTCTGTGGTCGCCTGGTCGTCGTTCTGCATCAAAACGGCGGGGCCAAGGCCAGGATGGCGCCGGCCTTCAAACTGGGTCTGGGCGGGCCGCTGGGAAGCGGCCGCCAGTGGTTTCCATGGATTCATCGGGATGATCTGATCGCCGCAATTTTGTTTCTGATGGATCACCCCGACGCTCGGGGGGCCTTTAACTTCTGCGCCCCGGAAGCCGTCACCAGCCGGATGCTGGCCCAGGCCATGGGGCGCACCCTGCACCGGCCGGCTTTCATGCCCGCACCCGCCCTGGCGATAAAAACCATTCTGGGCGAATTCAGTGCGGTCCTGCTCGCAAGCCAGAAGGCCGTCCCGGAAAGGCTGCGGCAGTGCGGCTTTCAGTTTCGCTACGAGACCCTGGACCAGGCCCTGACCGCAATTTTTAAACGCTAACCGCCCGCCGCCGTGCCATCGCCAGACCGGATCAAGGCCATATTGAAAACGCAACCCCGGCGCCCGAAAGGATCGTGCATGACAAAAAAACCGATCAATCTGGTTTCCTGGAACGTCAACGGTCTGCGGGCCGTGTTGAAAAAGGATTTCAGCGCGTCGGTCGAGCAGTTGGATGCCGACGTGCTCGGTATTCAGGAAACCAAACTGCAGGCCCACCAGTTGACCCCCGCCATGACCGCACTGCCGGGCTATCAATCCTACTGGTCCCACGCCCGCACCAAAAAAGGGAACAGCGGCGTGGGGGTCTACACCCGCCGTGAGCCCCAGTCGGTACGCTACGGCATCGGCATACCGGAATTTGATGACGAGGGACGGATTCTCGAACTGGATTTCGGATCGTTTGTTTTCTTCAATGTCTACTTTCCCAACGGCCAGATGAACGCTGACCGTCTGCGCTACAAACTCGATTTCTACGAGGCCTTTTTCGCCCACACGGATGCCTATATGCAACAGGGCCGACGGCTGGTCATCTGCGGCGACTACAATACGGCCCACAACGAAATCGATTTGAAAAACCCCAAAGCCAATCGGAACACTTCCGGATTCCTGCGGATCGAGCGCGACTGGCTTGACCGCCTCATTTCCAGTGGATACGTTGACACCTTCCGGCATTTTTACCCGGAGGACGTCAAGTATTCGTGGTGGACCTATCGCTTCAAGGCCCGCGATCGCAATGCCGGTTGGCGGATCGATTATTTCTTCGTCAACCGCGCCCTGATCGACAGGCAAGAAGCCGTGGCGGCCTATATCGACAACGAGATCATGGGGTCGGATCATTGCCCGGTCGGGTTGAAGCTGAATCTGCCGGACTGAACGCACGATCATATCATATGCAACAGATCACGGCTATTTACGGCAGTCCCCGCCGCCAAGGCAACACAGCCACCCTGCTGCGAAAAGCAGTGGAAGGGGCCCGCACCCAGGGGCTGGCGGTAACGGAAATCGTGCTGCGCGACCTCAAGATGTCGCCCTGTCTGGAGATCTACGGCTGTACCCGGGACGGTGAATGCGCCATCAAAGACGATTTTCAGAAAGTCCGCGATGCCATTCTGGCCGCGGACGGGATTATGCTGGCATCACCGATCTTTTTCTATTCGGTCAGTGCCCAGGTTAAAATCCTGATGGACCGCTTTCAATCCCAATGGGTCAAGAAGCACTGGATCGACGGCCTGCCGATGGGGCAATCACGTGTCGTGCGCAAAGGCCTTTTTCTATCGGCCGGGGCCACCCGGGGCAAAAGGCTATTCGACGGCGCGCTTCTCAGTGTGAAATACTTCTTCGAAGTCCTGGATGCCGAACTGTGGGATTACAAGCTCTACCGCCAGTTGGACTTTTCGCAAGACGTCCACGAGCATTTGGAATATCAGGAGGAGGCCTTCCGGGCCGGTGCGGCCCTGGCCAAGGCATTGAAGGCTGTTAAATCGCCAACCGAACCGCCGCCGACCTGATCAACCCGATCGGCGATACAGGAGGACCCCTTGCAATTTGAACCCATTACACTTGAACGCATGGATGCCTACCAGGCCATGCTGGCCCGCACCCCCAGCGCGGTATCCGATTACAGTTTTGTCAATCTCTGGGGTTGGGCGCGGGAATACGACCTGGAGTGGGCTTTTGACCAT
>JAERRP010000507.1 GCA_016735415.1 Desulfobacterales bacterium
GTATCTGGACGGGCATGATCTTTATCTTTTTATCGGCGATCTGTCCGAATTTTTCGAAACGCTCGGGCGCATGCGTAAAAAATCAATCCATCCCGCACTGGTTGAATCCCTGTTGGAATACGGCCTGGCCGATAAAAGCGTTCTACAGGATCAGGACCGCATCAACCGGTTGCGCGCGTTTTTAGAGGACCGGGGATTTGGATCTGAAGCACCGCTCTGGGATGCCGAGAAGGAACTGTTTGAATTAAAGGTGGTCGCGTATCAAAAAGAAACCCGCACGCAAGAGGCCGGGGCGGAAATCATCGGCAAAGCCTTTACACCTGTCAGAATTGGACGTAAATTGATCCATTCCAAGGATTATCAAACCTGTCTGGTACTCAAAGATAAGATCAGGCCTTTCGATCAACCGCCGTTTCGCATTCAGGATCGGGAAAAAGAGACGGAAACGGCCACCCGGCTGAAATCCAAAAAGGAACTTCTGCTGCGGTTGATCGAAGAAGGCAAAAAGGGCCTTTCTGTTCAGCGCTACAAAGGTTTGGGTGAAATGAACCCGGATCAGTTGTGGGAAACCACAATGGATCCTGAAAACCGCAACCTGCTTCAGGTTAAAATCGAAGATGTTCTGGATACGGATGAAATTTTTACCATTCTGATGGGGGAAGAAGTGGAGCCCCGCCGGGAATTCATCCAGAACAATGCCCTCGAAGTGACGTTGCTGGACATTTAAAGGCGCCCGGCGATGATCGGCGGGCGTCGAATTCGATCAAGAGGCGTCTTGATGTATATTCACCGAATCGAAGCCCGGGACCTGCCGGATCTTTGGTTTCAGGCGGTTCACGATATTCTGGATCAGGGCCGGCGGTTTACCATCGACCGCGGGTCTTACGCCGGCCAGACCCGCCTGGAATATGATTTTTTTAACGGTCACGTGAAGTTTCCGGGAACCCAGCCGCTGATTCCCGATATTCCGCCTGCTTGCGGCATCCCCAATCCGGTCGAAAACGATTATATTTACGGGGGGGAAGGATATGACCGCTCCTACATCGAATATCTGATGACCCCTCACAAGGAAGCGGGGGAGTCCTATACCTATGGGGAGCGGCTAACCCGGGCGCCCATCAACGGCGACAAGCGGGTCTGGTGGGATGAGAACAACCGTGACATTATCGACAAAAGGCCGGTGGACGGCAAGATTCTTTTTGAGGAAGACGGTCAGCTCTATCTCAACCAGATCGAATGGATCATCGAAACCTATAAACAATTCGGGGCCCGCAACAATCAGATGGTGCTCCAGGTGGCCCACCCTTCCGATGTGACCCTGGTGGATCCGCCCTGCCTGCGGGCCATCGATACCCGCATCCAGGATGAAACCCTGCATTTTTTCGTTTATTTCCGATCCTGGGATTTATGGGGCGGGCTGCCGGCCAATCTGGCCGGTGTTCAGAATCTGAAGGAATACATGGCCGGCGAAATCGGGGTCAAAGACGGTGAGATGATCGTGGAGAGCAAGGGTCTGCACCTCTATGGCTACGCCGAGGATCTGGCCAAACTGCGCTGCCTGAAGGAATAACCGAAATCCGGATAAACGATAAAACCCCCCCTTTAAATCCGTGGATGGACACTGATGCTAAATAACGGGGGTTTTGTATTTCCTCAGAAATCGATCGATCCCGGTGTGCGCGGAAACGGGATGACATCCCGGATGTTGCGGATGCCGGTGATCAGCATTAAAAGGCGTTCAAATCCAAGGCCGAAACCACTGTGCTCCACCGAGCCGTAGCGACGCGATTCCAGGTACCACCAATAGGGCTCCTTATCCAGGCCCGTTTCATCCATACGTTTTTCCAGCACAGCCAGGCGTTCCTCGCGCTGGCTGCCGCCGATCAACTCCCCGACACTCGGCACCAGCACATCCATGGCGGCCACCGTTTCGTTGTCATCATTCATGCGCATGTAAAAAGGTTTGATAATTTTGGGATAATCGTAAACAATAACCGGTTTCTTAAAGTGCTTTTCCGTGAGGTAGCGTTCGTGTTCGGTCTGCAGATCGATTCCGAATTTAACGGGATATTCGAATTTTTTTTCGGCGCACTCCAGGATGGTGATGGCCTCGCGATAGGTGATGCGCTCGAAATCCGAGGTGGTGATGTTTTCAAGGGTCGGCATGAGGGTTTTGTCGATGAAACGGGCAAAAAGGGCCAGATCACCCCGACAGTTTTCCATGATAAACCTGATGACGTGTTTGATGAGGGCCTCGCCCAGATCCATATTGCCTTCCAAATCGCAGAAAGCCATCTCCGGCTCGATCATCCAGAATTCGGCCGCATGCCGGCGGGTATTGGAATTCTCGGCCCGGAAGGTGGGTCCGAAAGTATAGACGTCCCCCAGTGAAAGGGCGAACATCTCGGCCGAAAGCTGTCCTGAAACAGTCAGGTTGGTCTCGGTGGCAAAGAAGTCCTTCTTAAAATCGACACGGCGGTCCTTAGTGGGAACCGTGTTCATATCCAGCGTGGTGACCCGGAAAAGCTCGCCGGCGCCCTCGCAATCCGATCCGGTGATGATCGGCGTGTGGATATACCGGAACCCCCGTTCACGGAAGAACTGGTGCACCGCGTAGGAAAGCTCGGAGCGGATCCGAAAGGCGGCGCCGTACTTGTTGGTCCGCGGGCGCAGGTGCGCAATGGTGCGCAGGTATTCGTCGGAATGACGTTTTTTTTGAAGGGGATAACTTTCCGGCGCCAGACTGATGATGACGATGGCTTCAGCTTGGACTTCCCACCGCTGCCCACCACCTCTGGAGGCCACCAGCGCGCCGCTGACGCTCACAGCGGACCCGGTTGTCAATTTACGAATCTGGTCGTAATCGGACATCGTGGTATCGGCAATTACCTGGATATTGCCCAGGCAGGAGCCGTCGTTGATTTCGATAAACGAGAATGATTTGGCATCGCGGCGTGTGCGGACCCAGCCTTTGATCAGCACGTTTTCGATTGGCGTTTCATGGTTGATCAGCGCGGCAATTTTTTTTCGTTTCATCACTCTACTTTCCTCTACGCTCAAACGGGTTTTGATTTGATGACGACCATTTTCTTCACCGGCCCATCCGAATGGTTATGAAATAGCGTTGGGTTTTACGCTGAAGCAGCACCACAACTGTTTTTTTCATGCGATAGCGGACAATGGCCCGGTAGAAATCCGACGGATCGGCAATGGGCAAGTCCTCGATCTGGCGGATGATATCGCCGGGTTTGACCCCGGAACGGGCCAGAGCGCTGTTTTCCCTGATGGTGGTCACGACCGCACCGGATTCGGCCTGAATACGAAGGGTTCCAAATTGTTTGCGGGCCCTGGCAATGGTTTCAACCTTAAGATCGGTCAGTTCGTATGCCAGCGCGGGAGCATTTTTCAAGGGAAAGATCTGCGCTTGCAGTTCCACATCTTTTTTTTGACCCTGCCGCCAAAGTGACAGTGCCAACCGATCGCCGGCCGAGTAATTGCGGATGCGGGCATTGTAATCCTCAATCGAAGTTACCTTGCGGCCACCGATCGACAGGATCACGTCCCCCTGCCGAACACCGGCCCGGTGGGCCGGACCGTCGATATCCAGCGCCGAAACCAGCACGCCCGCATGGGACGGCAGGTTGAAATAGAGGGTCAGGCCGTTGTCCAGGTTCTGTACGGCCATGCCGACCCAGATTTCAATGACCTCGCCATGTTTGATCAGATCATTGATGATGCGTCTGGCTTTATTGATGGGAATGGCAAAGCCGATCCCCCGGGCGCCGGTATAGATGGCCGTGTTGATTCCGATCAAGGCGCCATTGATATTCAACAGGGGACCTCCGCTGTTGCCCGGATTGATTGAGGCGTCCGTCTGGATGAAATCATGAAAGACGCGGTCCCGGGAACGGAAACTGCGGTTGACGGCACTGATCACCCCGGTTGTTACGGTATTGGAAAACCCGAAAGGATTGCCGATGGCAATGACGGTCTCACCGATCATGAGGTCACCGCTGTCGCCCATGTGGATAGACGGGAGCGGATCATCAGATTCGATGCGCAGGATCGCCAGGTCCGAATCGGGATCCGATCCCACGATAACGGCCGTATACTCACGCTCATCGTTCAGGACAATATTGACCTTGCCGGTTTTGGCGACCACATGGGCATTGGTCAGGATGAAGCCGCGTCGGCCGTCAATGATGACGCCTGACCCCAGGCTGTTGCGCTTAAAGCGACGCTCGAAACCCGGATCGAACAAATCGCTGAAAAACTCCTCGAAGAGCGGATTGTTGAATTCGGAAAAGGGGCTGAAGCGCTTGCGAACTTCATACTCAAGATTTATATTCACCACCGCCGGGCTGACCTTCTCGACCGCCTCGACCACAGCATTCCTACGGGGATAGGTTTTGGCGTCGGCCTCTCCGGGAACCCGCACGGCCAACGCCAACAAAACGGTCAGCCAAAGCCCAAAAATCGATTTACGCTTGATTTGTGCCGCTATTTCTGACAAGGGGAGCCTCCAAAAAGCCAGTTCATCGAGAGGTAGCGCATCCATTTGGTATTAAATACCCGGCGAAACGGTCGGAAGCATCGCATAACATGAGCATAGAACACATTCAAGACATCCTGCCGCTGGTCGAAATGCCCAGCCGATATCTGGGCAATGAAGTCAATTCGATCCACAAGGACCTGCAGAAGGTCAAACTGCGCATGGCCCTGGCCTTTCCGGATCTTTACGAAATCGGCACCTCCCATTTCGGCCTTCAGATTCTTTATGACATCCTCAACCGGCGCGACGACATCGGCGCCGAAAGGGTCTACGCGCCGGCCCTGGATATGGAGGCCCATTTACGCGAACGCGGGCTTCCCCTGACCAGCCTTGAGTCCGGCTGGCCGCTGCACCGCTTCGATATCATCGGTTTCAGCCTGCTCTATGAATTAAACTACAGCGGTGTGCTGAGCATGCTCTCCCTGGGCGGCGTTCCTTTCAGAAGCGATGCGCGCGATGATGCCCATCCGTTTATTATTGCCGGCGGACCCTGTACCTGTAACCCTGAACCGCTGGCCGATTTTTTTGATGCCATGGTCATCGGTGATGGTGAAGAAGTCGTCATCCAGATGGCGGATGCCTGGCTGGCTTGGCGCCGAAGCCGAAATCGCCACCGGGAAGCATTACTTGAAGCTTGGTCCGAATTGCCCGGCGTTTACATCCCCTCTTTTTTCGATGTGCAGTTTGATAACCGGGGCTTTCAGCAACTTAAACCGCGCAGGAGCGGGTATGCGCAGGTGAGCCGCGCCTTTGTCAGCCAGCTCGAAGAAGCGGCTTTTCCGACCGCACCCATCGTGCCTTACGGACGCCCGGTTCATGACCGGCTGCGACTGGAACTTTCAAGGGGCTGCACGCGCGGCTGCCGCTTTTGCCAGGCCGGTATGATCTACCGTCCCGTCCGGGAACGGTCGCCGGAAAAAGTTCTGGATCTCTGCCGTGCCGCCCTTGCGGCCACCGGATATGAAGATGTTTCGCTGCTGTCCCTCAGCACAGGGGACTACGGCTGTATTATCCCCCTGATGGAACAACTGCTGCGCCGGCATGCCTGCGATCGGGTGGCCCTGTCGCTGCCCTCTCTGCGGGCGGGTACGCTCACGCCGGAATTGATGGCGCTGATTAAAAAAGTTCGCAAAACCGGCTTTACGATCGCCCCCGAAGCGGGAAGCCAGCGCCTGCGGGACGTTGTCAACAAAAACATCACGGCGGACGACATCAAGTCTACCGTCGAGGACGCCTTTCGTCTGGGATGGAAGGTCATCAAACTTTATTTCATGATCGGTCTGCCGACGGAAACGCAGGCGGACCTGGACGCACTCGTGGATTTGGTCCGGCAGCTCGGCCGCCTGAAGGGCCCCGGAAGCCGTCGCAACAAAATCAATGTGAGCGTGGCCACCTTTATCCCCAAAGCCCATACGCCGTTTCAATGGAGCCGCCAGATATCCCTCGAAGAGTCCCGCCGCAAGATCAACTGGATCCACGATCAACTGCGGTCCCCCGGGATTCATTTTAAATGGCAGAATCCCGAAATCAGTTTATTGGAAGGCCTGTGGGCGCGTGGCGACCGTCGTCTGTCGGATCTCCTGCAACACGCTTTTGAGTCCGGCTGCCGTTTCGATGGCTGGAGTGAACATTTCAATTTCGATCGCTGGACCGCCAGCCTGGCCGCAACCGGCATCGATCCGGAACACGGGGTCTACCGTGAACGCTCGTATGCCGAACCCCTGCCCTGGGATCACATCGATATGAAGGTCAGCCGGGTCTTTCTCAAGGCGGAGCTTGACAAGGCATTGGAAGCCCAAACCACCGAGGACTGTCGTGACGGCGTTTGCCAGGATTGCGGGGTTTGCGATTTTCAGAAGATTCAACCGCATGTTTTTTCAAAGAATTCACCCCATCAACGCGCCCATCTGGATTCGGCCGACCGGGGTCATTCCGAAACCCGTGAAAAACTTATCGTAACATTTGCCAAAACCGAAACGGCCCGCTTTCTGGGGCATCTCGAAATGGCCAACATTTTCAAACGCGCCCTGCGTCGGGCCGGTATATCCCTGCACTATTCGCAGGGATTTCATCCCAACCCCAAAATCGTTTTCGAAGATACACTGCCACTGGGGATGGAAAGCCTTTGCGAGCGCATGATCATCACCCTGCGGGCGCCCATGAAACCCGCCGAAGTCTTTCGGCGGCTGCGGCCGCATTTACCTGAGGGACTGTCGATTCTGAACTGTGCGCCTTTCAAGCATCTTAAAGAGGTTACCACCGAGGTGGCCTATCGTGTCCAACTCGCCGGCACCACCTTTCCGATTCAACCCTTGAAAGCACTAGATGCGCAATCGCATTTCCATTTTCAGCGCCGAAACCGCAAAGGCCGGTTGAAAAAAATTGACCTCAAAGCTATGCTAAAGACCATCCAGTTGATCAGGCCTGATACGCTCGAAGTCACCCTTTATCACCAGATGGATACGCTCGTTCGGCCCGAAGACCTTCTAAGGTATCTCTTTCAACTCGATCAGGACGTCCGTCAGCGCGCGCGTGTCACCAAACTGAAAGCGGATCGATACGAGCGCTGACCGACGCGCCCGACGCCGAAAAATAGCTGTTATGTATAAAGAAATCATCATCAACGTGTCCCAGCGCGAAACACGGGTGGCCCTTCTTGAGGACGGCACGCTGGTTGAGCTTTTTATCGAAAGAGACGACGCGACGGACATCACCGGCAATATCTACAAAGGCCGCGTCCAACGGGTCCTGCCCGGGATTCAGGCCGCGTTTGTGAATATCGGTTTGAACCAGGCCGCGTTTATTTATGTCGATGATGTTATCCGCAACGACTTCCGTGACATTGAAAGACAAATGGCCCGGCAGGATCCGGAAACAACGGGCCGTGAAGATCAGGTTCTCCCGGTCCCGGACGAAGTCCGCTCGTCCCCGATCGAAGAGTTGTTGGTCGAAGGGCAGGAGATTCTTGTTCATGTCACCAAGGCCCCCATGGGCACCAAGGGCCCGCGCGTTACGTCCTACGTCTCACTGCCGGGGCGATACCTGGTATTGATGCCATTTGCCAATCACATCGGCGTCTCCCGGCGAATCGAGGACGAAGCCGAACGCCTGCGTTTGAAGAACATAATCGCGGAGATCCGTGACAATCACTTTGGTTACATCGTGCGCACGGCGGCGGAAGGCAGCGATGCTCCCCGCGTTCAGCAGGAAATGCTGTTTCTCAAGAACCTGTGGGCCAGCATTCGAAAAAAGTTCAAGCATGCGGCGGCCCCGGCCCTGATTCATCAGGAACTATCCCTCAGTCTGCGGGCGGTCCGAGATCTACTCGTGCACGAGGCCGATCGGTTGATGATCGACCCTCAACGACACTATGAAACCGCCATCGCTTTTCTGGATACTTTTAACCCGGGCCTGAAAAACCGGATTGAACTCGATGACGGCAGCGAGCCGATTTTCGACGCCTTTAATCTCGAGGGCGATATTACAAGGGCACTGAAACGAAAAGTCTGGTTAAAATCAGGTGGTTATATTATTATTGAACATACTGAAGCGCTTGTGGCCATCGACGTCAATACCGGGCGCTATGTGGGTAAGCACAACCTCGAGGAAACCATTTTCAAAACCAACCTTGAAGCCGTCAAAGAAATTGCCTACCAGATACGTTTGCGTGATATTGGCGGACTCATTATTATCGATTTCATCGATATGCAAAAAAAGTCCAATCAGGAAAAGGTCTATAACGCCCTTAAAGACGCGCTCCGGAAAGATCGCAGCAAAAACCATGTGCTGCCCATTTCCGATATGGGGCTGGTTCAAATGACCCGCAAGCGCAACAAGGAACCTTTAACCCGGATAATGTGCGAACCCTGCGTCTATTGTGAAGGCGAGGGGCATATGCTTTCACGGCAGTCCATCTGCTACAATATTTTCCGGGAAGTTCTGCGGGAAAGCCGGGATACGGTCGGGGAAAAAATGGCGGTTATAGTCAACCCGGCCATTGCGGATTTGCTGCACGGCGAAGAAAGTGAGTTGATAGCGGCCCTCGAAGGGCTGACCGGACGGCAGATCGTGATTTATCCCGATACGGCCTTTCATATGGAGGAAGTCAACATCATTGAGATACTCAAGGAGGGTGCGCCTGAGTAAATCGCCTCTGGATAAACCATATATTGACAAATCGATACGAATATGATTTCAATGTTCGATTGTAAATATCACCATGCCGGAGAACGCCTTCCGGCTTGTTTTTTTTAGAGACGATTGTTAACATCATATATTAAAGGTTGTAAGAAATGAAACGTACCTATCAGCCCAGCCGAATCAAGCGTGCTCGGACCCACGGCTTCAGGAAGCGCATGGCGACCAAAAGCGGACGCGCGCTCATTAACCGTCGGCGTGCCAAAGGTCGTAAACGGCTTGCCGTAAAATACTGAAGGGCCAGGATCCGGGCCGTACGGATGGCCGAAACGCATGACACCTGTCAGACCCTAATGCCATACAGGTCGGCTGATCGTCCTCGGCCCGCTGAAATATTAGTGTGATCGCGGTTCCGTTTAAAAAGCAAAACCGAATTCTCAAACGGTCGGAATATCTCCGCATATCCGAAATCGGCAAGCGATGCCACAGCCCTTTGTTCATCCTGTTGTACGCGGAAGGAAGGCCGGGATGTGCGCGTTTGGGTATTACGGTCACCAAAAAAGTGGGCTCGGCCGTTCAGCGGAACAGAATCAAGCGGCTGTGCCGCGAATATTTCCGGCACAACCGTCACCGTTGGCCAAAACCGTATGACTTCGTGTTGATCGCAAGAAGGGCGGCGGCACGAGCAACCAACGCCGAAATACGCTTGAGCCTTGAAAAAAATTTCTGCCAACTCTACCGCTAGGCGTCGCCTTTACCAGGTGAGCGGCTATGCGGCGACCACTATCATCAGAGGATATCAGTTTTTCCTATCACCGCTTATCGGTCCCTGCTGTCGTTTCCATCCCTCCTGTTCTGAATATACATTGGAAGCCATCAACCGATATGGCCTTGTCAAAGGCATTTATCTCGGTACCAGGCGGTTGTTGAAGTGCCATCCTCTACATCCCGGCGGTTTTGATCCGGTACCCTAACCGGATGGAAACCATCCCTTTGTGGCTGTAAGTGATTTCACAGCTAAAAAAAAAGGCCATCTTCGGCGAAGGGCGGCCCGGCCTGAAGATGTGCCAAAAAGACCTTAAGGAATATGCCCGGCAGCGGCCACCGCGATGGCAGCCTTAAAGGCCAACCAGGAGACCCGTATGGAACAAACCCGTTTGCTATTGGCGATTTTGCTGACATTTCTTGTTTTCGTTGCGTGGGAATTCTTCTTCAGCAACCGTCAAACCGTCCAGGCGCCGCCAGGCCCAGCACAGCAATCTGCCCCCGCTAAACCGGAAGTCGATTCAGCCCCTCCCAAGGCCGCAGCGCCCCCACCTGTTGAAACCGCGGAGACGGCCGTCGCTTTTAAGCCCAGTACCCCGCAGCGCCCTGGCAGGCTTATAACCATCGATACCAAGCTGTTCGAAATGACCATCAGTGCAAATCGCGGGGAATTCCAAAAGCTGGTATTAAAGGATTTCAAGGAATCGGTGGCAGCGGATGCGGCGCTCCAAAGCCTTATCGAAAGCACGGCCGCCGGGCATAATATGCTTTTCGGTTTCAAAGGGCAAACCGTGCCGGGTTGGGATTCCGCCGTCTATGAGATTCAAACGCCCCAGGATCGGATCGAGGTCCAGGACAAGGCGAAAAGCGTTGTCCTGCGGTGGACCAGTGCCAACGGGATTGAAATTACCAAAACCTTCACCTTTCAACCGGACGCTTATCTGATCGACCTGAACGTGCAGGTCACCAACCAGGGGGTGAACGCTCTTAAAGATCGCGCGACCCTGTCATTGTCGCGCACCGTGGGCGAGGGCCAAAGTCGTGTGATTTTTACAGGTCCCAGCGGTTTTATCGATGAGAAACTCAAGGAAATCGCGGTTAAAGATATCGACGATAAATCCGATACGGACGGCCTTATCACCTGGGTAGCGATTGTGGATCGCTATTTCATGTCGGCCCTGATACCGGCCGAGGCTGTCCAGGGAACCATGCACCTTACATCGGGCGGGCAAGAAAAGGTTAGCAACACACTGGTACTGTCCGAGGTCGAGATATTGCCGGGGCAAAGCCGCAATTTTTCATATAAAGTGTTCTACGGCCCGAAAAATACAAAACTACTCGAAGCGTATGGCCACGATCTGGCCAAAGCGATCAATTTCGGCTGGTTTACTTTCCTGGCGAAACCCGCGTTGTGGATCATGAACCAGATTTACAGCATCATTCCTAACTACGGCATCGCCATTATTCTTCTCACGGTCATGACCAAGATTCTTTTATGGCCGCTGGGCAATAAGAGCTATAAATCCATGAACGAGATGAAGCGCATGCAGCCGCTGATGGCCGAGCTGCGGGAAAAATATAAAGGTGATAAGAAGAAGGTGAATGAAGAAATGATGGGGCTGTACCGGACCTACAAAATAAACCCCATGGGTGGGTGTCTGCCGATGGTGGTGCAGCTGCCCGTTTTTCTGGCCCTCTACAATATGCTTTACGGCGCCATCGAGCTGCGCCATGCTCCCTTTGTGGGGTGGATCAACGATCTATCCACGCCGGACCGGCTGTTTCATTTCGGCTTTGCGATTCCTTTCATGGATGCGCCCTATGGCATTCCTGTTCTGACGGTGATCATGGGGGCCACCATGTTTCTACAACAAAAAATGTCACCCCCGCCAGGCGACCCGACCCAGGCCAAACTCATGCTTTTCATGCCGCTTATTTTTACATTCATTTTTATCAATTTTCCCGCCGGGCTTGTTTTGTACTGGTTAGTTAATAATGTTCTTTCTATAGCCCAACAGTACTACATTCAAAAGAAATATGCATAAACTGGAGGAAAACTGAATGGCGACAGAAAGGGAGTTTAAAGCACGCAGCATCGCCAAGGCGGTTAAAATCGCCTCCAAAGAACTGGGCCTAGCGCAAGAGAATCTGCAATACGATATCATTTCACATGGCGCCAGCGGAATTTTCGGATTGACCGGGGTTAAAAAGGCACGGATTCTTGTTTACCTCACCGATTCCGAGGATAAACCGCATTTTTCGTCCGACACGGAGGAATCGGCCTTTTCGCAACCCGTACCCCATACCACGGCGGCGGATTCCGTCGACATGGAAACGGTCTTTCAAACCAGTCAGGAAATGTTGCGACGTATTGTTGACGCCATTTCACCGGAGGCCGATATCAAGGTCCAGCAGACCAACGATAAGATCCGTTTTAATATCGAGGGTGGTGAAGCGGGCATTCTGATCGGGAAGAGAGGCCAGACCCTGGAAGCTATCCAGGTTTTGGTCGAAAAGGCCGTGCGTCGGCTGAACGGCCACCATATCCGAGTTGCCATTGATGTCGAAGGCTATCTTAAAAATAAGGAAACCAACTTAATCCGCACGGCCGAGCGTGTGGCCCAGAGGGTAAAAAGCAAAGGCCGCCCCGCATCGATTGGCTTCATGAATGCCCAGGACCGCCGGATCATCCACCTGGCCCTTAAAAACGACAGCGCTGTTCGCACCCAGAGTGTCGGGGACGGCAGTTATCGCAAACTTATGGTCTATCCGAAAAGGCGGCCCTAGTGCCCTGTCATACGCCAACGGACGTATTTTACTCATCCTTTGGCGTCCCTGCTGGGTTGCGACTTCAGTTACATAGCGCGGTTATGCGCCATCGTCGCGCCGTCAGGAACACCCAATGACTTCGCAATCTTATGCCATTTGTCACATGACAGGACACTATGGTTATCAGACCACATAGTTTATCTGCAGGCGTTCGGCCGCATTTTTATCGGCAATTCCCAGGGCGTCGG
>JAERRP010000871.1 GCA_016735415.1 Desulfobacterales bacterium
CCAAGGCGTTTTTTAATCTGGTAGAGCCAAGAGACCTGGAGTACTTGGGTAAACTCTCCCATAACGAATACAAGGCATTGAAAGGTCGCCTGGATTTCATCTGGCTCGTTCGAAATCATCTGCACCAGTTATCCGGACGGAAAAACGATCGGCTGAACTTCGAATACCAGGAAAAGATCGCTTTGAGATTGGGCTACCGGGATTGCGAGGATCTGTTGGCGGTCGAGGAATTCATGGGAGATCTCCACGCGTCCATGGCCGCCGTCAAGTCCTTGAACCGCACCTTTATCAAGACCCATCTTCCAAAAGGGCGCGGCCCTTGGAAAGGGGTCGAAGCGCTGGACGTGGCCAAGGGCTTTCACGCTTACCAGGGAGAAATAGGATTCGATTCAGCTACCGTCATTCTTTCTGATCCTCTCATGCTGATGACCGTATTCGAACAGAGTTCGCAAACAGGGTATCCGCTTTCCATGGAGGCGCGTAGACTGGTTTCGGAGTTTCTGTCCCTCGTGGATGATAACTTCAGAAGATCGGAACAAACCGCCGGGGATTTCTTCAAGATTATAAATGGCGATCACACATTTGATGTTCTGATCCAAATGCAAGAGATCGGTTTTTTGTCGTCCTTTATCCCCGAATTCGGGAAAATTTCAAACCGGGTTCAATTTGACACCTACCATACCTTTCCGGTCGGACGGCATTCCCTTGAAACACTCAGGCGCCTCAAAAGTATCAATACTCAGAAAGAAATGCTTCTCCTTGATATTTTTCTGGAACTTTCCAATCCCGAACCGGTTCTTTTGGCCGCGCTGTTCCATGATATCGGCAAGGTTGGACCAAAACATGCGGACAGAGGGGCGGAAATAGCCCGCAAGATTTTGGAACGTATGCACTATCCCGAAGAAGCAGCGGAAAAAGTTCTTTTCTTGATCAAGCGCCATCTCCTCATGGTGGAGACCGCCACACGAAGGGATCTCAACGACGAAAAGTCGGTTGTACAGTGCGCCCGCATTATCGGCGATCCTGATAAGCTCCGAATGCTCTATTTGCTTACATGGGCCGATTCGACGGCAACCGGCCCCGGGGCCTGGAACGACTGGATTGCCAATCTGGTTCAGGAACTCTTTTTCAAAGTCCTCAATATCCTTGTACGAGGAGAACTGGCAACCGTCGATGCCTCGCAAAAGGTTCAACAGACCATGGATCAAGCCCGTCAAAAGATGTTTGAGCAAAATGACGGCATCGATCCGGATCCCTATTTCGAGGTGATGTCGCCACGGTATCTGCTGACATGTACGCCTCGAGATATTGTTCGCCATATTGGAATGGCCCGGAGCATGAGGGAGGCATTGAAGAATGATGCAGGGTCTGTTTTCTCCTTCAATGCCGAAGAGAACCCTGTGGAGGATTGCTCGGAGATCACATTTTTGGCTAAAGACCGGCCGGGGCTGTTCGCAGATATGGCCGGCGTTTTGGCCCTGAACAGCGTCAACATCCTTTCCGCCGATATTTATACCTGGAAAGACGGGACCGCCGTGGATATCTTTAAGGCAACCAAACCCCTCGACCCCATTGATCCGGATAGAATCTGGCGGAAAGTGAGATCCGACCTGGAGGGGACTTTCGAAGGCAAATTTTCCCCGGCCGGTCTTCTTGGACAGAAAAGGGCATCATCCGTGCTCTCCAGCCATGAAAAATCCTCCCGGCCCCCTCAGGTGGTCATAGATAACAGCGCCTCTGACTTTTTTACCCTGATTGAGGTATTTGCAGATAACCGGGTGTGGTTCCTCTATCTGATTACAAAAACGTTGTTTGATCTCCGCCTGGATATCCGCATTGCCAAGATCGCCACAAAGGGCGATCAGATAGCGGATGTTTTTTATGTACGTGATCTTGAAGGGCAAAAGATTGAAGATGAAGAGCGTCTGAAGGAGATCGAAGGGGCGCTGCGTTATCAACTGATTCAGGAATGAGACACAAAAACCTGCTTAACGCCGTATGGATATGGGGACGCTGTTATGTGGTTATGTGCTACTGGGCGGTGAGGGAACTGGGTGTATCGATGTCTTCCCTAGCGTGAAAGCTGGGGATATCGATTCCATCTGCCAGTGATTCCGTAACTCGTGGACGGAGGATTGCAGAGGCCCCAACAGCGGCGCTATTC
>JAERRP010000521.1 GCA_016735415.1 Desulfobacterales bacterium
GACTGCCCATGACAGACGTGGCCCACCATCTGGCGCGGATTTACGGCCTGGATATCGAAACGGTTCTTTCGGCTGGTACGGAATCTGAAAAAGCGCCGCCATCGCTTGAGCCGGACCGCATCGAAATGACCGGCTGCCTGCCGAAACCTTCCCCACCGCGTATAACGCTGGATCCGGCTTCAAATCCTGTAGAAGTCGATAACTTAAAACCTCAGGGATCGCCCTATGCCTTCTGAAAGGCTCATTTCGCATACATCTTTTTCCAACCTGGAGGCGTTAACGCATTGTGTCCTGGAGCCGTCAGACAATCTGATCAAGGGCCGATTGAAAATGACCAAGTCAGGAAAAATCCATACCTTTCCGCTTTTCGCGCTAACGCTCATCCTTATCGGTATTCTGTGCCCTTTGGGGGCATTTGCCGCAACCAGGGCGGATTTCGGTCCGCTGAAGGCCGCCTCCATACAGATCATATCCATCAAACTCCTGGGAAACGAGGCATTTTTCATTCCACCCGGGGAAACGGGGCAGCTGGAAGCCGAGACCTACCCGGAAAATCTCAAGGAAGAAATTAGATGGGCCGTTACCGGCCGTAACGGTGATGTGGACGTTGAACTTGACCCCCGGACCGGGTTTCTTACCATTTCGGAAAACAGCGGCAGCGGGTGGATCAGAGTCCAGGCCGAAGCAGAGAGATGCCGGCCCAGAACGCAGCGCATCGAGATCGGCTGCGGCTGTGCCGGAGGATCCGGCCAGTGCCACCTGATCGCCGGCGCCGGCAATGTCGCCAACGGATCCATCGATGTCCGCATCAGTTTTGGTAAGACCAGGGAGGGCCGTTGGGCGGGTGACCTGTTTCTTTTCGCCAAAGAACCTCTGGCGGAATTGTCGACCCCGGAGGCCCTGTTCATCAACAGCACCAGCGACCAGGTTATCCCCCTCTATCGCGACGACATTCTTGAGCAGATCGTCACCCCTCAGACGATCATAACTTTCGCACGGTTTTCGCCGCAAGAGTATGAGATTTATTTCTACGACATTGCTGAGCGCGGGCAACAACTGGAAAACGGGTTGTACAGCATCGACCTGACAGCGGAGCCAATGGCCATATGGCGGATCGAAAACCCGGACGGAAGTGGAGAGACTGTCGATCAACTGGCCGTTACGGAGATACGGGGCGGAAAACAGCGGAACTTTTTATACGTCTACACGGCCGGAGAAAAGGGGTGGACCCTGGTCTCGGACAGCGGGCGGAAGATCGATGTCAAAAAGGAGACCACGGATGACGATGGCGACCGGGTGGCGCGCCGGGTCATCTCCGGGGCCGATAATGAACCGGTATCGGTGGAGGAGACCGTTTACCACCAATTTGAATTCGGAGAAAAGCGGATCCGGAAGATTATCGACCCGGACGGCGCCGGCCTGACCACCGCATACCACTATGAAACCTCCCGGGGACCCGGGTACGGTAAGCTGAAAGCCCGCACGGATGCGGACGGTTCCTGGGTACGTTATGAATACGACGAAACAGGACGGATCGTCCGGGAAATAAAACCCTTTCTGGATGCCGGTATCGACGCCCCCGCTGAGAAGACCGTCGTCGTTACCCGCAGCTATGCCGCGGTGGATGCGGCGGACAGCCGGGCGGAGCGGGATCGTTACCGGCCCCGGCGGGTGATCGAAGCCATCAACGGCATTGAAACCGCCCGCACGTACTATGTGTACATAAAGGAAGCGGACGACTCCCGGACCGAAATCACCGAACGCTGCACTGGCCAGGGTAAGTCCTATGGCGATTCTACGAACCTCAGAACAGAGGCAAGCTATTACGGGACCAAAGTAAAAAGCCCCGCATCCGGCAAGATCAAAAGCAGCCTCAGCGCCGACGGCCGTCTGGCAACCTATACCTATGAAAACGGTCAGTTCAGGTTGTCGCCGGACCCGGCCAGGTCATTCTTTATTCCCGGAAAGGGCAAAGCGCTGCGCACTACGGTAACCCATGGCACCGCAAAGCATCCCGAAGGCCTGCCCTTTCAAACCACCCGCGAAACCACTATCACCGACAGTCTGGGTCAGGAGAAGATGCAGGAGACCTTCGTGCGCACAGAGGCTGGCGATGAGCGTATCGGCTGGCAGTTCAACGCTCACAATCGCCTGGGTCAGCTCACCGAAACCCTGTATGCCAACCGCACCCGCACGGAGATCGAATGGGGCTGCTGCGGGAAGGTGAGTACCACCGATGTCAGCGGCATCACCACCCGCTACACCTACGACGACCTCAAACGGGTCACCGCCAGGATCAATGAAGCTACCGGTGTGGTCACGGCGTATACTTATGATGCGGTCGGCCGTCGGTTAACCAGCACCGAAAAGAAAGATGATTTGAGCCGCACCCAGGAGAGCCGGTACGACCGTGCCGGCCGCCTGGTGGCGCAGGTGGATGCCGCCGGTCTGGTTACCCGCCATAGCACCGATAAAACCATTTCGACCACCATAAGGCCCGGCGGCGCCACGGAGATCACCACCCGCCACCTGGATGGACGCATTCACGCGTCCACCGGCACAGCCGTTGTGCCGCGCTTTTACCGATACGGTGTCAACCGGGACGGCCGCCGGTGGACCACGGTGTTTGTCGGGGATCAGGATTCTCCCCGCTGGGAGAAGACCACGCGGGATGTAGCCGGCCGGATTATCAAGGTCGAGAAACCGGGATTTACGGGTCTTGATGTTACGACCAATGCCTACGATCGCTTCGGACGCATCATTCGCACAACAAGTTCCGGTACCGGCGGCATGCTCCATATCTACGATGCGCTTGGCAGCCGGATTCAATCAGGATTGGATGTTGACGGCGATGGTAAGTTAACGCCTGCCTCGATGGATCGTATCAGCACGGAAATATCGGCCTATACCAGGATCGAAGGAGATTGGTGGCACGAGCAGAAAAGTGCGATCTACGCCCATGACAGCAGTGATAAGAAAACCACGGTATCGATCCGGCGATCGCGCCTGAGCGGCTGGAAGGATCAGCTTATCGCCGAAGACCTTGCGATCGATATCCACGGTAATGAAACCCACCGTTTTGAATTTCTGGATCGATTCAACCGCAAGCGCATTCAGACCATCCATTTTGCGGATTTCGGGTTTTCGGCCCAAAGCATTATTGTCGATGGTCGCATAGTCGAATCCACTTCCCAAACCGGTTTGACCGTCCGCTACGGCTATGATGCCCTGGGGCGTCGCAATGCCGTCATGGAGCCGCGGACAGGGTTGTCGACGCTCGGTTACGACGAAAAGGGACGGATCGCCTATCGAGAGGATGCCGCCGGCAACCGAACCCGTTACGTCTATGACCCGGCCAGCGGGCAGAAAACTGCTGAATACAATCCACACGGCCAAGCCTCGCGCTACGCCTATGACGCCAAGGGCCGTTTGACGCGCACCTGGGGTGATGTGCCTTACCCGGTAGAATACGCTTTCGGGCCTTATGGTGAAATGGTGTCGATGCAAACTTTCCGTTCCGGCGCCGGCTGGAAGGGGAAGAATTGGCCGGCCGACACCGGGCCTCCGGATACGACGCGCTGGCATTACCAGGCGGAAACGGGGCTGCTGCTGGCCAAAGAGGATGCCGGGGGCAACCAGACGATTTACGCCTATGGCGCCGGCAATCGACTAACAAGGCGCACCTGGGCAAGACCTGTTGACGGCCAGGCGCTTTTTACCCGCTATTCGTACAACGATAAAACCGGAGATCTCAAGAAGGTCGATTACTCGGATGATACGGTGGATATCGAATTTCTCTACGATCGCACCGGCCGTCGGAAACAGATCATCGATGCCGGCGGAACCCGAACCTTCCAGTACAACCGAAACCTGCAATTAGCCTCCGAAAACCTGGCCGGCCGGTTATCCTACCGGATGGAACGGGCGTACGACGCTCTTGGTCGCAATGCCGGCTTTGCACTGGATGCTCATTACGGCATCGCCTATACCTACGACCCGACCGGAAGATTTAAAAGTGTCCGCTGGCAGGTGAATCATCAGCGCGGGCAGGCCGACTATTCCTATCGGAAAGATTCGAATCTCCTAACAGGCCTGTCGATGAATGCCGGGGTTCGCGTTTTTTATGATTATGAGCCC
>JAERRP010000913.1 GCA_016735415.1 Desulfobacterales bacterium
GCCTGAAAAGGCGCTGCCGGCTGACGAAACGGGTCCGGCCACTTCCAGGGTCCGCTCAATCACCTCTCATCGTACGGGAGACATGCTATACCTGAAAAACAAGCCGGCCTTAAGACATCAAGGGCCAGCACCCGGAGGGCCGGCCCCTGAAATCGACAGTACTCCCTGACTACATTTCGACAGAAACGAAATCACCGCCCTGGACCTGGTAAACCGCAAAGCCGACCCCGATGGCGTCGCCCTTGTCGTCGAACTTGATGATGCCCAGCGGTGTTGCCACCCATTCGCTCTTGAGGGCCTTGCTCAGAACATCGTAATCGGTCGAACCGGATTTTTCGATGGCGTTGAGCAGCGCCAGGGTGGCGGCGTAAGCATTCAGATAGAAAGCGCCCGGGTCTTCCCCGAATTCTTTCTTGTGCAACTCGATGGCTTCAACGGCCATGGGGTTACTGGAGGTATCCACCGGACCCGTGGCATAGACGCCTTCAGCAAATTCCCCGGCCACCTTGATGAAGGTAATGTCCTTGACCCCGTCATCGGAGATAAAAATGGTGTCCATGGCTTTTTTGCGCATCTGGGTAACGATCTTCGAAGCTTCCGGGTGGTAGCCCCCGAAGATGACGGCTTCCGCGCCCGAGCGCTTGATTTTCTGGACCACGGCGGAATAATCCACCGCTCCGGGGGTGATGCCTTCATAAAAAACCACTTCGGCGCGGCTGTCGGCCTCGAGAAATCCCTTGGCGAATTCCGCCAGCCCCTTGCCGTAGTCACCCTTGTCGTGCAGGACGGCAATCTTGGTGAGGCCGAGTTTATCCAGCGCGAAATCCACCTCCAATCTGGCCTGGGCGTCATCGGAAGCAATGGTGCGATAGAAGTTCGGATAGTCGCCGCTTTGGGTCAGGGCCGGGTTGGTGGCCGAGGGGCTCATGGTAATTACGCCGGAATCCTTGTAAATGCCCAATGCCGCCTTGGTGGCGCCGGAGCAGATATGACCCATCACCACGTCGACCTTTTCGGTAACCAGCTTGGTGGCCGTGTTGGTGGCCACTTCCGGCTTGCAGACATCGTCTTCCACCAGAACCTCGATCTGGCGGCCGTTGATGCCGTTCAAGGCATTGCGTTTTTTGGCGACCAGTTCGGCCGCACGCACGCTGGGAATACCGTAGGATGCCAGATCGCCGCTGTGGGCGCCGGCCACACCCAGTTTGATGGGCTCAAGCACTTTGGCTACCGGGGCGGCGGTCTCGGCCTTTTTATCTTCCTTTTGCGGGCAGCCGAAAATAAGCAAACCGGCCATGACAAGAACAACCGATAAAACGAAAAATCTTCCGTGGGGCTTCTTCATTATCCTCTCCTCCTTGAAAAAGTAACAAAAATGGGGGCTTACCGTCTTGCAAGTCCCTGTTTTTATAATCGTCGGGTAAGCTTCCGTCAAGATAGAATTTTCGACCGCTGGCAATCGATCCGGCCGCCCATCTGAGCAGGTGGACCCGCAGGCTAGTAGGTGTCCATCCAGAAATGGTAGATTTTTGTTCAGGCCAAGGCCGCAGCGATTTTGCAACCGCAGGCGTAGCCAGGCTACGTCAAGGATTTCAAAAGAGCGAGAACGCCGGCCTGGGCCGAAAGATGCCTTTTATGGATGGGCACTAGTTGAGCATGCCCGCCAGGCGGTCCATGGCCTCGGAGAGCCGCTCGACCGGATGGGTCAGCGCAATCCGGAAGAAGCCTTCTCCATATTGGCCGTACATCGCGCCCGGAATCATCCAGACGGCAATTTCATCCAGAACCTTGAAG
Source organism: Desulfobacterales bacterium (assembly GCA_016735415.1). Next base: position 1,795 of record JAERRP010000913.1, read on the forward strand.
CACCATTCCTTGGAATCGGTAACACCTTCCGGCAGATCCACCCATACATAAAATGTCGCCCGGGGCGGATAGAATGCCAGTCCGCTGACCTGCAATCCTTTCATAACGACATCCCGACGCTCGCGGAACATCCGGTTGCGCACCTGCATGAACGTGGCATCACCGTTGAGCGCCTGTGTGGCGGCAACCTGGAGCGGGTAGAACATACCCCGATCGGAATGCGATTTGATTTTGGCCAGGGCGGCAATGATCTCCGGGTTGCCCAGCACCATGCCGGTCCGCCATCCACAGGAATTGTAGGCCTTGGAGAGCGAATTGAACTCGACCCCGATCTCCCTGGCACCGTCGAATTGCAGAAAGGAGGGCGGGCAATACCCGTCAAAACAGATTTCCGAGTAGGGATTGTCCGAAATGACCGCAACGTCATATTGACGGGCCCAGCGGATCAGGCGCAGATAGAACGATTCCGGTGCATGGGCCGAAGTGGGATTGTTGGGGTAGTTGATCCATATCATTTTCGCCTTTTGGGCGATTTCGGGGTCAATCGCATCCAGGTCCGGCAGAAAACCGTTTTCTTTGCGCAGCGGCACGGTGTGGATCTGGCCCCCTGCAATCTGAACGCCGGCCGTGTAGGCCGGGTAACAGGGGTCGGGGACCAGGGCGATGTCACCCGGATCCAGCATGGCCGTGTGGATATGGAAAAGGCCGTCGGCGGAGCCCAGCAGCGGCAGCACCTCGGTTTCCGGGTCGCACTGCACACCGTACTGCCTCCGGTAAAAGTCGGCGATGGCCTCTTTCAGCGGCAGCGGAGAATAAAAGCTGGGATAATGATGGTTGGCCGGGTCCAGACAGGCGTCCGCCAGCACCTGACGCTGTGAATCGGGAGGAAACACATCCGGATCCCCCAGGCCGAGATTGATAACGTCTTTGCCCTCGGCCCGCATCCTGGTCAGAATGACGTTCATGGCCGTGCCCAGATAGGCCTCAAAGGAGTCGATACGTTTGGCTATCTTCATTGGAAATCCCTTCTTAACTGTTTTCGCCGTCGTAAACATTGCAGATGCAGCAGAGGAAAGTGGCCGGTTGGGTGTCGCTTATGTTGCGCATCCCGTGGGCTTCCATGCTGGGCACGTAAACAAAGTCCCCGGCGCCGACAACCATCTGCTTGGCGATTTCCTCGGAGTCCGTATCGAATTGCCAGCATTCGAACTGACCGCTCAGGATGTACATGGTCTGGTGATAAAAATGGTTGTGGATCGGAATCTGCCCCCCCGGTTGAATGCTAAAAAACCTTAAACCATATTCAGGGTTGCCGCTGCCGTCATCACCATGGCTGGAAAGCCACCGGATGCTGGTTCCGACGACGTCCCGCAGGGCGCCCTTGAAGGGGAACTTGTCGATGATCTTCTCTTCACAATCTTTATAGTTTTTTATCTCCATTGTTGCTTCTCCGTTCTTGTTCTTGTCAAAAGTTTCAGGCTCAGGAACGCCCCATGATTTCATCCATGGAAACCTGGATATGCTCGGCCGTGGCGGCCCGCAGACGGACTTCGTCTTTTTCCTCCAGGGCCCGTATGATCCCGAGGATCTCAACAAAAAATTTTTGGCGGTTGATGCCCTGGGGTGACGCCAGCCAGAAGCGCAAATAGTGACACAGCATATGGTCCAGCAGCCGATAAAGCTGTTCGTTTTGAGCTTCGCGGTACAGAAGTTGATGGAAACGGACATCGAGTTCGACAATACGATTCCTGCTTACACCTTCCTCCATCTGCTCGATCTCGGTTTTAATCGCCTTGAGATCTTCGCAGCCCCGGGCCGTCATACGATGCATGGCCCAGGTATTGGCCTGGATCTCCAACAGGGAGCGTATTTCTGTAATCTCGCGCATGCGGGCCACGGTAAGGGGGCTTACGACATAATGCGACCCGTGGCGCACAACCCACGTCTCGGCATCAAGCCGTGTCAGGGCGAGCGTCACGGGATTGCGGCTCACGTTGTAATATTGCGCCAGTTCAACCAGATTGAGCGTACTTTCGGGTTGTATTTCCAGCCAGACGATCTTTTTCTTAAGGTCTTTGAATATGTCTAAGGGATCCAATGGCCACCGTGCTCATTTCACTTGCCCGCATCATCACGGGTGTTGGTTTAATAATGCATGCATCCTTGTTCTAGGGCTTCGTTCATAATGCATGCAGCGTGCGTACATGTCAATTGCTATTTCTCTTCCGGCGCCCGCCGTATCAGAAAACGTGCATTTCCCTTACCTGTTTCAGCTGCCCCGGGCACCCGTTCTTGCACCTTGACCCCCCGGCATGAATGCAGTAATTCATGATCAAGGGCTTGGATTTCAAACGATTTCAGGCTCGCTTTCCCACTTTCACACGAGGGAGATATTCAGGTGCACCCTATTGCCCTGGTCGTCAAAACAGTACCCGAGGCCCAGGAAACCGCGGATCGCCTGGAGGCCTGGCTTAAAGCCCGCGATATCGCCGTGGAGCGCGTCCGTCCCGATGCCATCAGCAGCGGCAACATGGACGGTGTCTGCTCGCAGCATCCACCCCCGCGGTTCTTTTGCGTTTTCGTTCTGGGCGGCGACGGGACCTTTTTGAGCGCCGTCCGTTGGATCGGCGAAGCGCCGGTCCCGATCCTGGGGGTCAAGTTCGGGGAAATGGGATTTCTGGCGGAAATCGCCGCGGATGATCTGTTTGCAGCGGCGGAAGCCGTTCTGCAGGAAAAATTCGGAATTCAGTCCCGCATGCGGCTGGCCGTCACGGTGACACGCGACGGTATCGAGCGCTGCCGCGAAAGCGTTTTGAACGATGTGGTGATCAACACGGGAACCATGGCCCGTCTGGCCCACATCCCCACTTATATCAACGATCATTACCTGACCACCTTCCGGGCCGACGGCCTGATCGTGGCCTCACCCACCGGGTCGACCGCCTATTCACTGGCCGCCGGCGGGCCGGTCGTCCACCCGCAGGTACCGGGTATCGTCATGACGCCCATTTGCCCCTTTACCCTGACCAACCGCCCGCTGGTGGTCCCGGACAACACCCGCATTCTGATCAGGCCCGAGGCGCAATCCACCAACCTGATCCTGACGCTGGACGGCCAGGCGGGGCTTGAAATCCATCAGGGCGACAACATCCTGATCGCAAAAAGCCCCCACCCGGTCCACATGATCCAGATCCCCGACGGCGAATATTTCGACGTCCTCAAAGCCAAACTGAGCTGGAGCGGCGGCCGGGCCTGAAAAACCACCGTTTCCTTTTTTTAAGCCCGTAAAAAAACCAGCCGCGGCACGATGACAGCGGCTGGTTAATTTTTTTGAAAACATCTTTAAGGCGGTGGCCCTGCCCAGCGGGCACCTTAATAGCGGTAGTAATCGGGCTTAAACGGCCCCGCCACATCAACCCCGAGATAGTTCGCCTGCTCGGACGTCATTTGCGTCAGTTTCACACCGAGCCTTGCAAGGTGCAGCCGGGCCACCTCTTCGTCCAGTTTCTTGGGCAGGATATAGACATTTTTTTCGTGCGGTTTGCCGGCCAGTTCGATCTGGGCCAGACACTGGTTGGTAAAACTGTTGCTCATCACAAAACTGGGGTGCCCGGTGGCGCAGCCCAGATTCACCAGACGGCCCTCCGCCAGAACAAGCACCGCACGGCCGGATTTCAGGGTCCATTTGTCCACCTGGGGTTTGATGTTTTCCCGGGTGCAATCCGGCGTGGACTCCAGGTAGTTCATATCGATCTCGTTGTCGAAATGACCGATATTGCAAATGATGGCCTCATTCTTCATCTGCTCCATGTGGGCGCCGGTGATGACATGGTAGTTGCCGGTGGCGGCGACGACAATATCGGCGCTGGCGGCGGCGTCCTCCATGGTCACCACCTCGAAACCTTCCATGGCCGCCTGCAGGGCGCAAATGGGATCGATCTCGGTCACCAGCACCCGGGCACCGTAGCCCCGCATCGAACGGGCGCAGCCCTTGCCCACATCGCCATAGCCGCAGATCACCACCACTTTTCCCGCCATCATCACATCGGTGGCCCGTTTGATGCCGTCGACCAGGGATTCGCGGCAGCCGTATAGATTGTCAAACTTGGATTTGGTCACCGAATCATTGACGTTGATGGCCGGGAACAACAGCTCGCCGTCACGTGCCAGCTGGCACAGGCGGTGAACCCCGGTGGTGGTTTCTTCGGAAACGCCCCGCACCCTGGCCGCAACCCGCTGCCAGCGCTCGGGATCGTCGGCGTACCCGGCTTTAAGACGATCCATCAGGATTTTCATGTCGGCATGGTCGTACGTTTGGTCCAGCAGCGCGGGATCCTTTTCGATCCGGACCCCCTGGTGGATAAACATGGTGGCGTCCCCGCCGTCGTCAACAATTAAATCCGGCCCGGACCCATCCGGCCAGGTCAGCGCCATCTCGGTACACCACCAGTATGCTTCCAGGGTCTCTGCCTTCCAGGCAAATACGGCAGCGAAGCCGTTTTGAGCGATGGCCGCGGCGGCATGATC
>JAERRP010000915.1 GCA_016735415.1 Desulfobacterales bacterium
GGGGGGTAAAAAAATCATATGTTCTAAAATGGCACTCATGTCAAGGGCATGGAAGAGATGCAGCTTGGCGCCGATTTCACGCGCCAGTTCCAGGGCGAACATAAAGGCCGACAGGGACGCTTTGGAAAAATCGGTTCCAAAAACAATATTGGAGAAATACCAGAGGCAGGACGTACAGGGCCGGCTGACGATCAAGACCGGACATTTGGCACCCTTGGCGACCCGTTGCATGGTGTTGCCGACCACATTGCGGTAGCGCGTCGCACCAGCGTTTTCTTCACGTGAATGGGCTCCCATGATGATCAAATCGGTATCACTTTTCCTGGCAAAACGCAGAATCTCACGATGGGGAGCACCGGTGGCGGCTTCGATCAAGGCGTTCTCAGCCTCTTCGAGCTGCTTGCTGTAATAGATTTTGATTTCCTCCTGAACCCATTCCACGTAGTCGTCGTTGACATACTCTTCCTGGCCCGTGCGCGAATCTTTGACCACCTGACTGAAACCACGCGAGGGCATGCCCAATGAATGAAACAGGGTCAGTTCGGATTTGTACTTTTTGGTGAGGTCAAATGCCACGTGGGCCGCGTGATCGCAAATGGGGGTCCCGGTGGTCGCAAAAAGTATTTTCTCAAACATTGTCACCTCCTTAGTGCACAGGCCCTCAGGGCGCCGTGAAAACTGAGCTCCCATACAACGCCGTCAATGAATTCAAACAGATTGAATACCGTTTCGAACTCGAACTGATCGACCTTGTCACCGAATACGATGTGTTTGAGTCGACCGAGCTTCAAGGGCATATCCAGCAGTTGTTCCAATTCGTAGTTGCGCATTTCGCGGGGCTCCAAGCTGCCGGCGCCTGTTAATGAACTGTAAATATCCAGCCGGGGTTCACCGGGATAACCGACCATCTCAACGGTTTTATTAAACTCGATATGGCTGAAATCATCGCACTGGCAGCCGTTCGCCGGCGCCGACCGGTACTGCTCGAGATAGGTAGGGAAAAAGGCGTTCAACCGGATCAGAAGCGGATAGCGCTCAAGCATGGCAAACAGGCTGCGGACCGTCACACCGGCCTCCAGCAATAGTTTGAAGCCTAAGCACCGGAGCGGTTCGGCATCGACAGGCTGGCCGTCCGTAAAAAGCGCTCCATTCGTCTTCAGCGTTACCGTATTCATGGGCTGACCCGACTGGTGGTGGCCCTGCCATCATAACAGGGCCGGCGGCCTGGAGCAATCATTGTGCCCTTCATTCCTCCGGCTTCAAGTGGTCCGGTACAACCGCCATGTGAATCAAAAGCGGTTTGAGGAACGACCAGCGGATGCCGATGCGGAATTCCTCCTCCAGATCGCGAATGGCGTCCCAGCAGTTGTGGCAGGGGGCGATGACCAGTTTGCACCCGGTCTCCAGAATCTGGTCGCGTTTGACCTTGAGACCGATATTGCGCTGCTGACGGTAACGTCCGATGCCGTTCAACCCACCACCACCGCCGCAACAGAAGTTGTGCTCCTTGTTGGGCTTCATTTCGCGGAAATCCTCGGCAATGTAGCTCATGATTTCACGGGCCACGTCACTGAGTCCGGCGTTGCGGATGTAGTTGCAGGAGTCCTGATAGGTAACCGGCTCCTTGATCTTCTTGGCCGGGTCGATCTTGATCTTGCCGGTACGCAGGGCTTCCGCCACCCACTCCACGTAATGAAAGCTGGGAATCGGCGTCTGGCCGGTTTTGAGACCGGCCCAATAGGGGCCCTCCAACACCGTGGCCCGGTAGGCATGCCCGCATTCGGTCACCACCATCCTTTTGGAATTAAGGCGTTTCATGGCATCGTAGACGGTTTCGACCTGCATCTTGCAGGCGGCCCAATCGCCGGCGAACATGGCCAGGCTGGTCTCTTCCCAGCCTTTGCTGGGCACCGTCCAGTCCTCCCCGGCCAGATGGAAGAGGATGGCGGCTTCAGCCAGATCTTCGGGATAGTGTTTGGGCTCACGGGCATTGACGGTGTAAATGATATCCGCGTCCTGCTTGTCGATCGGGATCTTAAGCCCGGGCCAGTCTTCCTCATATTCCTCGGCCATCCATTCACAGGTATCGACCCAGTCTTCAGTGGTCACGTTCATCTGGGCCCGATAGATGCGGTGCATTCCGGAACCGATCTTGAGTTCCCAGGGCACGAATCCTTGCGAAAAACACAAACCGCGAACGTAACTGAACATGATCCCCATGTCGATGCCGAAGGGGCAGTACATGCCGCAGCGGTTGCAGCAGGTGCATTGGGACCAGGCCGTATCCATGACCATCTGCATGAAGTCATTGTCCACCTGCCCTTTGCGTTTGACGATCTCGCCCAGGGTGGAGATGATCTTGTAGGAAGGCACCTGTCTGGGGTCTTTTTTGTTGGCCAGGTAAAAAAAACAACTGTCGGCACACATGCCGCAGTGGGCGCAAATTCCCAGCCAGGTCTTCATACGCGACTTCAGGGTCTTCTGCATGATGGCCCAAAGCGCCTTGCTGTCGACTTCGAGATGATTCATCTCCTCGTAGTACTGCTTCCCGCTCTTGTCATCGAGCAGGGCCTGCAGCTGTTCTTCCGTATCCACCGTTTGCTTATTGCAGAGTTTTCCTTCAGGCATGACTCGAATTCCTTTGGAAATTGATGGTTATGGCTTGGCTACCAGGACAATCCTTTGCTCTTCATGCCACCGCGCTTGATGCCGTAATCCATGCCGATCTGGGCACGGGACAGAAAGAATCCGATAAAATGGGACAGCTTGGTCAGCGGAATCGAAACCAGCATGATTTCACCGCTCAAAATATGGGCAATCAACCAGAAATTATAATTTCCGACCTGATAATGGGCCAGCAGACCGGTCACAAAAGGAGCCGCGGCAATGGCAATCACCAGATAATCGTAAGGTTTGGTGATAATCCGCACTTCCGGCAGGGCATTGCGGCGCAGGATAATAAACAGCGCCGCCACGATGACCGCGCCGGCCATTAAATCCGCCAGGCCTGCGGGCATGGACCATAGACTGAAGCCGAAGCGCTCCTGAAGCAGGACATTGTGTCCGTAAATAAAAAGGGGCGTGAACAGCAGTCCGATATGAAAAGTGAAAACGCCGATGGTGAAAAAAGGATAAAAGCGCCAGCTATGGGTCCCAAAGGGGATCAGCCAGGCAACGATCGAGCGCAGGGCGCCCTTGATGCCGTAGGACATATATTCCTTATAGGCGACCCGGTCGAGCTGCCAGCTCAACCCCCGGAAATACCATATGATCCGGTAGATTATTCCGGCAAAGAAAACGATGAATGACAGCCATGCCAGCGGTCCGGTGACAAATGCGTACATGGGTGACTCCTTGCACCAAATATGGTTCGGTTGACCCCGGCGGCGGGCCGTTCAGGGCGCGGCCGCCGGCGGCGTATACTATTCGTCTCGATCGGTCAAAAAAAGCCAGAAGGCCGGAAAAGCGATCAAGGCCGCCACAATAACCAGATAGGTGATGCTTTTGGTGAAATACATGAAATCCTGTAATGTGAAAATTTGACCTTCCATGATCTACCCCCTTCGATGGCTTTCAGTGGGCATCTTTATAGTCCGGGTGTTCATAGAGAATCGGCATGTGGGTGACGATAAACCGAAATACCAGAATCCCGATGGTGACAATGAACAGCGAGATGGCAATCTCCATCCAGTGCGGGAAATAACGATCGCTGGACGGCAGGTGATAGTTGAAAGCCACCATGCATACGTTGAAGCGATTGAGCACGATTCCCAGTACGGCCAGGATGGACGTGCGGCGGATCATCTTGATGTTCTTGTCGCGCACGCCCACCGCATAGAGATAACAGGGCAGCAGCACGAAGCCCAGGAGTTCCACCAGATACCAGAGCCCCCAGCCGGTGGCCAGATGATGCCAGTTGTTGTCCACCGCCAGCCCCACGACCTTGATGATGAAATAACCGAAGAGCACGAACGAGGCGGCCTTGCCGAATCCCAGAACGACGCCGTCGGCTTCCTTCAGATGGGTTTCGTTCATCTTGTCGTGGAAGTGTTTGTGCGACAGCGAGCCTTCAAAAATCACCATGGACAAACCGGCGATGACGCTTGAAACAAAGAAATAGACCGGTAAATAGCCTGAATACCAGAGGGGGTGCAGCTTGGAGGGTACAATCAGAAACAGGGCCCCCAGCGAGGACTGGTGCAGGGTCGACAAGACGACACCAAAAATGGTCAACAGCAGGGTTATCCTGACGACCAGATTGCGGGCCCGCTTGAATCCGAGCCATTCCAGGGGCGCGGGTGTAAATTCGATAAACAGTACCAGCAGATAGAGGGCCACGCAGGCGCCCACTTCAAAGAGCAGCGAGGTGGTTCCCGCCTGGACTATAAAGGGATATGGCAATCGCCAGGGGCGCCCCACGTCGTAGTGCAGGGCCAATACCACCAGGGCGTAGCCCAGAAAACCGGTCAGGATAGCAGGCCGCACGGCGGAATGAAAACGTTTCAAACCGAAGATGTAGCAGGCCGCCGAAGTGACGAAACCGCCCGCGGCCAGCGCGACACCGACCAGAAGGTCGAAACCGATCCAGAGGCCCCAGGGGTTGTTGTCTGACAGGTTGGTGACCGTCGCAAGCCCTCCGGTGAACCGGAGCACGGTGGCGACCAGACCGACCAGCAGAATCAACCCGGCGACCATGTTGAACGGGGTAAACAGGGTGCCGCCGGTTGTGGCTTTAGTATCGGACATCAGGATTCCTCCTCCGTTGGCTTCGCATCAGTTTCGTCTTGGGGCGGGGCGGCCGCTTCCTCCTGGGCCTTGGCCGCTTCTTCCAGCGCTTTTTTGACCGCCATGTTGATGGCGGCTTCTTGCTCTTTTTCCTTCAAGGCCATCACCTTCTGAAGCTCACCGGCCGCTGCTTCCTTGCTGGTGGCCACGGCCTCCGCCACGGCCTCGGCCTGTTCTTCCTGGGCGATTTTATCCTTGCGTTTGGAAACGGCATAAATGCCGGTCAGCAGCACAGGCCACAATCCGACCACGATCGGAACGGCCCCCAGGGCACCGGCGGTCAGCTGCGGGGCCGGCGTCACGCCCAGATCTTCCCGCATGCCCAGTTCACCGAAGGATGTCCCGGCGATATAGAGCCAGCTGGTGCCGCCCATCTCGTTTTCTCCGTAGATGTGGTCGATGTACTTATCCGGCTGCTTGCGGATGCGCTCCCGGGCGATCTTGAGCAGGTCTTCCCGTTGGCCGAACGTAAGCGCCTCGGTGGGGCAGGCTTCCACGCAACCGGGCAGTTTGCCTTCGAGCTGACGGGGGTGACACATGGTACACTTCATCACCCGTGGGGTCAGCGCTTTGTCGTATTCATAAGTGGGAATTTCAAACGGGCAGGCAACTATGCAGTAGCGGCAGCCGACACAAACGGAGGCATCATAGACCACCGCACCCTCCCTGGTTTTGGAGAAGGCCTTGACGAAACAGGCCGAGGCACAGGCCGGCTCCAGGCAGTGATTGCACTGCTTTTTGACGAAAAAAGGCAGTTTACCCTGTGGTTCGGTTTCGAACCGATTGACGACCGTGTAGGTTTTGGCCGTGGTCCGGCGTTTCTGGTCCATGACCGTCAGATCCTTGAAGGATTGTTCCGGGGGCGGCAGCTGGTTGACCGTGTTGCAGGCGGCTTCACAGGAACGACAGCCCACACAGCGCACCACATCGTGGAGCACCCCCATGCTGTCGGGATAGCCTTTAAAGTGTTTGTTTGATGCAGCCTGCGCGGATTTTCCCACAGTGGTTCCCAGGCCTGCTGCGCCCATCCAACCTAAAAATTTTCTCCGTGTTATGGCCATAATTATTCCTCAAGCAGTTGCACCCGGTTTAAATTACTTTTCCTTGTGGCATTCCGTGCAGCCCACGGGTTTCCCGATTCCCATTTCAGCATGACAGCCCATGCATTGAATGTGATAGGCGCCGAGCAGGCCCGGCGTATGCGGTTTGTTTTCCACGAACGGCTTGCCGTGGCAACTGGCGCACTGCGGCGGTTTTTTGGACGGCGGGCTGTTGTGGTGGCACCCCTGGCAGAGTGTCCCCGGGTCGGCATGAAAATTGGCCGCCATCGGGTTGTCACCGATGCCTTTGACCAGCGCCTGCACGATCTTGCGATGCGGCATTTCCACCGGCCGGAATTTTTTCTCCAGTTTGTTGATCGTCACCTTTTCGGGGATATCCGCGTCCGCATAAGTCCCCCGCACCGGTACGCGCGACGTCAGCAGCATGGCGGCCATGGCGCTCTCTTCGGGCTTGCCCGTTATCTCGGCACCCGACGGCGCGGCTTCCATGTGGCAGGCCCGGCAGGAGGCCGTATCCTGTTTGATCCCCTTGCGGATAAAGGTGTGGCAGCCGGCACAGCTTTTGTCTTCCTGAGCCCTGTTATGGCAACCGATACAGCTGGGATCGGAACCGATCTGATGCATGGCCTGGTTCAACTGAATAAAATCGCCCTCCTTGGCGCCGTTGACGGTATGACATTCGGCGCAAGCCGTCAGGCTGGCATGGTGGCAGACGATGCAGGTATTGTTGTAGCCTTCGTGGGCCTTGTGGTTGAAGGGCACCGCTTTGGCCCGGACAGCGCCCTCGGGCGTGAGGGCCGACTTGACACCGGTCTTGACAAACACCATGTCGGGCTGGTTGCGTTTCATGCGGGGCACATCCTCCACCACGGCAATTTCGAGCTGTTTATCAGGATCATGGCAGCCGCTGCAGTTGATGGGCCCGGCCTCGGCCTTTTTGTCTCTGGTCTCCCGATGACAGCTTATGCAGGCCGCATGTGAGGCGTCCTGCTGCGAAATGCGGTTTTCCTCGGCTTGTTCCCTGTGGCAGTATACACAGGCGCCCTCCTGGCCTTCCACGTATACCAGTTTCTTGGTCTCCTGATTGTATTCGTGGTGGCACAGTTTGCATTGGTCCTTCAGTTTTTTGGTGTGGCGGAAATGCAGGGATTTATCCAGTTCGATCGCCTTCCAGTCGGACACGGCGGTCGGCTTTGCGGCATGACAGCCGCCGCAGGTGACCGGACCGCCCTTTTCACCACTGGCCAGGGTTTCGGTATGGCAGGCGATGCAGTTGTCGTGATAGACCAGCATGGTACTGTTCGCATCGACCTCTTTAAGGCGCTTGTATTTGGGCGACATCCGGTTTTTCTCGTCTTTCAAATGGCAGACAGAGCAATCCTTGCCCTGCTTCATGAGCACCTCGGTATGTTGGTCGTGGCGATAAACCACCGTCGGCCGCTGCAAGCGGCCGAAAGCTTTCATCGTATCGATGGCGATGATATCGGCCCGACGCTCGGCATCCCCCCCACTGCTTCGCTCAATGGCCCATACAACGGCGCCGGAGATCAGAACGGCGACTAAAGCAGCGACAATCCCGGTTCCTTTCAGAAGCCTCTTTCCCTTCTCCATGTTCTGTTTCCTTATCAATGTTCCCTGGAATTTATAAAAATGACATCAGGAACTGGCGAAGGGTTCATCCGGCACCAGATCCTTGATGGTCGTCTCATCGAATATTTTGAAGACCGCCTCGTTCACCCGGTTCCAGAGCGAGGCAAAGGCACAGTTGTTTTCAAAGGGGCACTGTTTTTTAGATACGCAACTCCGACATTCCCTGGGGTCGGGTTCGCCCTGGAGAAATCGGATAACGCTGCCGACGGATATGTCCTCCGGTTCTCTGAGCAAAAAATAACCGCCATAGTAACCGCGCTTGGCATCGACCAGACCACTGCCTTTCAATTGACCGAGGATAACTTCCAGAAACCTCAGGGGAATCGCCTGCGCCTTGGCGATTTCGGAGACCTTGACCGGTCCGGCTCCGACCCGCCGGGCAAGCTCAACGATGGCGCGCAGGGCATATTGATTTCGCTGTGTTAAAAACATCCACCTGCTTTCTTGACTCTATGAGTCGGGAATATACCCGACTCTTTTAGTCGAGAAAGCAAAAACTTGACAATGAAAATCTTCCCCAGTACATATTTTTTTACGGGGGGT
>JAERRP010000527.1 GCA_016735415.1 Desulfobacterales bacterium
GCCTCGGACGAACTCAACCCCGCCAAGGCCCGGATCCTGCTCATGCTGGCGCTGCTGAAAGAGCGAAGCCTGGCGGAGATCCAGCAACTGTATGACGATTATTGAGCGCAAAGTATGGTTGTTTCGCAACCGCTTGAGGTTAGAGGCTTGACCTTCGGTCAAGTCAGGCCTAAGGCGTTGTGCTTTTTTTTCTCCAACCGCAAACCTAATTTGGCCGCAGACCAAGCCTCCAACGAAAGCCGCGGGCTTTCCTGTTTCCCTCTGGCCAGGCCGCCCTCAAGAGCCGCAGGCTCTTTACGTTACCTGGGGCATCCGGATGACCTGATCGCAAACCTGCATCAGCCGTTCGGTGAGACGGCGCTCCCGGCGAGAGATCGGGTGGTCCGTAAAGCTTTCGCCATAGTAGGCATTGATAAGGACGGTGGGGGCCGACTGGATGACCGCTGACAGACGGGTGTAGTCGCCGGCCTGAAGATACAGGGTGACGTCGTTGATGACCAGAATCGGCGGGGGCGCTTTCAGGACATCCACGAACAGGGATTCGATGGCCCGGGCGTTGGCGGCGGCCAGCCGGGTGATTTCGGCGGCATTGCGCCCGGTCAGACGCGGCGGGATAATGTCGGCAAACAGGTAGCGGCCCGCGAACCCCTGGGGCGGGCTCAACCGGCCGCCGATGCCGCGGACAGGTTCCGGGGCCAGGTCGAGAATCGTCATCAGCAGCGTCGGGCCGGCCGTGAGCCAGTCTGATAAAATGGTCAAGGTTTCACGGGTTTTGCCGGAATTGACATCCCCCAGGATCAAAGTGCGGCCGTTAAGATAGTCGTTGCTGATTGTCATGTCGGACGGTTCCACCACCCTTTCCCCGAATGAACAAATCCTTCCGAATCAAAATTTTTCTCCCTAAACCATGGGCATCAGAAACAGGCACGCGCCCCCCCGGGCGGGCCCTAAGCCGATGACCAGCCAGTCCCGGTTTTGCAGACGGTAGTCATCAAGGTGGCGACGGCCGCCGCGGCCGAAACCGCGGCACTCCATGGCTTCCGCCAGGGCTTCGGCCATTTGAAAGGCCTGGATCAAAAGCGGGGCCAGAAAGGCGGGATAGTGGCGCAGGGCCTGCCACCCCGGACGCAGTTCGATCCCGCGGGCGCGCTGGGCGTCCATGATATGACGCGCCTTGCGGGTGATCACCGGCACGAACTGCAGCGAAGCGCTCATGACAAAGGCCACGGAATAGGGCAGTCCCATTTTCACCAGGGCGTTGCCCAGGTCTTCCGGGGCCGTCAGGGCGAAGAAGACGAAAAAGGTGCTGGTCAGGGTGAGCAGGCTTAAGGCGGCCTGCCGGCCGGCCGCAAAGTCGACCGACCACCAGGTGACCCCACCGAAGAAAAGGGCCATGGGCAGCAGCATCAACAGCCAGCGGCCATACGGCCGGAGCTGGCCGCTCAGCCCGATAACCGCCAGCAGAACACCCCATTCGCCCGTCAGCCAGATTGAATCCCGGGAGAAAATTACAACGAGCCCGTAAATCAGGGCCAGGGCGAGGTGGGTGCGCGGATCAAACATGGCCCGCTCCCTGTTTGTATTTTGAAAAAACGGCAAAGCGGTCGGTGGGGGCCAGCCCGGCCCGGGACAGAGCTTCCCGGTTGGCCATGATCTTCCAGGGATCGCCGTCGGCCAGAATGCGGCTGTCGGCCATCAGCAGCCAGCGATCGGCGCAACGTTCGGCAAAGGCCAGGTCGTGGGTCACCAGAATCACCAGCAGGCCCTGGGCCCGGACTTCTTCCAGCAGGTGGACCAGGGCCCGGCGAAAATGGTAATCCTGCCCGGCGGTGGGTTCGTCCAGGGCCAGGATGGACGGTCGGGCGGCCAGGGCCGAGGCAAAGGCCACCCGTTTTTTCTCCCCGCCACTCAAACGGTAAGGCGCCCGCTCGAGGCAGGGGGTCAGGCGGAAGCGGTCGATCAGCGTCTGGATCCAACCCTCATCCAGTTTTTTCAGGGCCCGGGGCCCGGTTTCGATTTCTTCCCGGACGCTTAACCGGAAGAACTGGTTTTCGGGATTCTGGAAAGCCAGACCCACATCGGCGGCCAGGCGGGCGACGGATCGCCCTTTGATATTGCGGTTTTTGATGCGGATCGTTCCCGCGCTGGGCCGCTCCAGACCCATGATGTGGCGCAGCAGGGTGGTTTTGCCGGCACCGTTGGCGCCCACGATGGCCAGGCATTCGCCGGCGCGGGCCTGGAAGTCGATCCGGTCGAGAAGTGTCCGGCGGCCGCGGCGCGCGGTCAGTCCTTCGACTTCCAGAACCGGCGGTGTGCCCGGGTCTACATGGGTTTTTCCCCGCCCTGTTCTGAGACCGAAGAAGTCAGGAATCGCCAGATGGGCGGGAAGGGTTTCGACCGTAAGGGGCAGCGGCTGCAGACCGTTTTGCTTCCCCAGCTTCACCGGCAGCGGTGTTTCCAGTCCCCAGGCCTTCAGATCGTTGCGCAGGACATCCTGAACCGCGCCGTCGGCGACCACGCGGCCGTCCTGCAGCACCACCATGTGATCGACATCGGGCAGGGTGGGCGTCAGGCGGTGCTCGCAGATCACGATGCCTGTGCCGGCCGCATGGACGGACTTGAGGATCGAGCGGATACGCCGGACATGGCGGGCGTCCAGGTTGGCGTACGGTTCGTCCAGAACCAGAACGGCCGGTTCAAGGGCCAGAATGGCGGCCAGGGTGACCAGATGTTTTTCACCCCCGGAGAGTTCGTGCGGCGCGCGGGGCAGCAGAGATGCAATGGCCATGCGTTCGGCCGTGGCGGCGATACGCCGTCGGATGGTGGTGCGGTCCAGCCCCAGGCTTTCCAGACCGTAGGCCATTTCCCGCTCGACGCTGCCGCAGAAAAGCTGGGCCTCCGGGTTCTGAAAGACCATCCCGACCTGGTCGAACAGCTGGGCCACGGACTGATCGACCACCGGGCGGCCGCCGGTTTGGACCTCTCCCCGCAGCCGGCCCCCGTAGAAGTGGGGAATCAGGCCGTTGAAAGTGCGGCAGAGGGTGGATTTACCGGAACCGCTGGCCCCGCCGATCAGGGTCGAGGTCTGTCGATCGAGGGCCAGATCGATCCGGTCGAGAACCGGGGGACCGTCGCTGCGGCGATAGCGGTATTCCAGCTGGCGGGTGGTTATGAACATCTCCGGCGGCAAGGATCATGGCCCTCCGATATCCACGATGTCGGCCCGTTGGAGAAATTTCAATGCCAGAACGCCCAGAAGCGCCCCGGCGATGGTGCTGGCCAGGAAGGAGGGCACCAGGGCCAGGAGCGGAATGGCCTTGCCCATGAAAACCGGCGCGACCCAGAGGGCGCAGACCACCGGCGCAATCAGACCGGTGCCGATAATTTCTCCGACGGCGGCCATGGGGACCTTTTTGCGCCAGCAAAACAGATACCCGGCCAGCA
>JAERRP010000158.1 GCA_016735415.1 Desulfobacterales bacterium
AACCAGAGCCGGCGCAGGGGTGCGCCGGATTAAATCCGATATGTCCGAGCCGGAAACAAGCTGCTCCAGGCGGCCCTTGGTCGGACGCCCGATCACGATCAGATCGGCTTTTTCAACACCGGCCGCCCGGACCACCTGCTGGACCAGGGTGCCGACAACGATGTGCACCCCGACCTCAATACCCTGCTCAAACAGGTATTCCGCCCATTCGATGAAATGAATGTTGGCCACCTCTTTGAATTTCACTTCCTCGCTTTTCTGGTAGCCGGTGCCGCGGTGCAGGGCGACTTTGTCTCTTTCCACCACGTTCAGGAATACGATGTGATCGAGGCCGACCGCCCGCAGGTCCAGTAACGATTCCAGGGCGTCAAACGTCAGTTCTTGAAACTTGGTGGCAAACAGCATTGTTTTTATGGAGGTCATTTCCGTTCTTTTCCTTAGGGCCGTCCCGCCACCGTCAGGCCGGGTGAATAAATTTCCGGATGAGTGCTGAAAGGGTTTCGGCATCGGCCGGTTTTTCGAGGTAGGCATCCGGAACCGGCACGTCGCCCCCCCCGAACGCGGCCAGGGCCTCCTGAGACTTCAGGAAAGATCGTTCCGAAATCCCCGACAGAATGATGATCGGGATGTGCGCCAGGGCGGCATCGGTTCTCAATTCGCGGTAGAGCCGAATACCGCTTTGCAGCGGCATCATCACATCCAGCATGATCAGATCCGGTGATTCCTGCACCACCATCAGCTTACCCTCTTCACCATTGCTGGCCTCGACCGGAATGCAGCCGAGTTCCTGCACAACGGAGGTGCTGAACAGGCGAACGTCGGGATCGTCGTCAATGACCAGGACTTTGGGGGGCATGATATGGCCTCCTTTCTCTACCCGCGAGTTGCATAAAAAGTATGGCTATATAGTTCAACAAATCGATAATCCACCTTAAAACCGTTTAAAAGCACCCTGATCAGAATGTTACTATGGGTGAATTCAGGGATCCTGGCCGTCCGGTCGGCAGGGCAGTCGAACCGAAACGGTGGTGCCTTCTCCGGGCCTGGATTCCACTTCGATAACCCCCTGGTCCTCTTCGATCAATTTCCGGGTCACCATGAGCCCCAGACCGGTCCCGCGGTGGCCCTTGGTGCTGAAAAAAGAAGTGAAAAGCCGCGCCTGCACCTCGGCGCTCATGCCGATGCCATTGTCCCTGATGTCGAATCGGAGCATTTCCTCGGACTCACGGCATGTCCGGAAGGTGACCTGCGGTTTCTTGCCGCTGTTCGGGTCGTCCAGGCAGGCATCCACGGCATTCGACATCAGGTTGAGCAGGGCGCTGTGCAGGGAATGCGGGTCCATCGTCACCGTGCCGATGGCGGGATCGAATTCTTTTACGATCGCGATGCCGCCGGTATCCGCCTTTCCCCGTACCAGCTCGCAGACCTCTTCCGCAATTCCGTTAGGTCTGCAGGGTTCGTATTCAGAGACGCGTTCTTTGGAGTACTCCAGCAGGTCCATCACCAGGTCGGATGTCCGGCCGATATTGCGTTTGACCATATCCCAGCCCTTCTGCAGCCGGTCGGTATCATCCCGGGCGATACCGATATCCACAAGATGCCGGCCGCCTTTCAGACCATGGAGAATATTTTTGATGCCGTGCGCCACACCGGCAATCGTCTGGCCGATGGCCGCCAACCGCTCCTGGTGGACAAGCTCCTTTTCGAGTTCCTTGATTTCGCGCAGATCCTGGAAAAAGGCCACCGTGCCCATTTTCTTCCCCTTTTCGTGCAGGATGGACCCGAAGAACCGGACCGGGATCGACTCGCCGGTTTGAGCCACGACCGTGGTCTCCCGCCGGGGCATCTTCGCTCGCTGCGCGCCTTCGCGCATACCGTTCCGAAAATCCGCCGCCAGGTCGTGCGGATAAATATCGGACAGCATCCGCTTGCGGACGACGTCCGAACGGGCATAGCCGAAAATCTTTTCGGCCCCGGGATTGAAGATGACGATGTTTAAATCCCGGTCGCTGGCGACGATGCCTTCGGTGGAACTCCTGATAAGTTTGGCTTGAAACTGGGCCTGCCGCTTCAGGGCCCGGGTGGCTTCCTCGACTTTCGCTTCCAGGTTGAGGGTGTAGTCCCGGAGCTTTCGCCGGATGGCCAGCTTTTCGCCGGCACGCTTGATGGCGATCGCCAGGGTCCCATCCCGCACCGGCTTGTTGATAAAATCGGAGGCCCCGTATTTCAGCGCTTCAACGGCATTGTCCACGTCACCGTGACCCGTGATGATGATCACTTCCGATGCCGTGTCGCCGGATTTAACCTTCTGCAGCACCTCGATCCCATCCATCCCCGGCATTTTAATGTCGACCAGGACAATATCGGGCACGTGCTCGGAAAATGCCGCCAGCCCCGCTTCCCCGCTGTTGGCCGTGACGACCTCATAGCCGTCCGTGCGCAGCGACATGGCCAGCACGCGCAGGATGTCGGGTTCATCGTCAATCAGCAAAATTTTATACATGGGCGTTCTTGTCTTCGTGAAATGCCGGGAACCGCAGTTCGAAAGTCGTGCCCTTGCCGCGCTGGCTGGTGATATCGATTTGCCCGTCGTAATCTTTGATGATGCCGTAGGAGATGCTGACGCCCAGACCGGTACCCTTGCCCACTTTTTTGGTGGTGAAAAAGGGGTCGAAAAGCTTGCCCTGGACCTCCTCCGTCATGCCGATGCCGGTGTCGGCAACCGTGACGACCACCTGGCCGCCGTCCACAAAGGAACGGATGGTCAGACGATTTTCCGTGTTCCCATATTCGGGATGGTTTCGTTTTTCATCCAGCGCATCCATCGCGTTGGTCACCAGGTTGATAAATACCTGCTCCAGACGATTGTGGTCCGCCAGAATCCACGGCAACTGATCGCACAGATCCAGAGTGAGATCAACCTGGTGCACCGAGAGCTGGTGGCCCAGGACCTTGAACACGTCCCGGATCGGATAGTTGATATTGACCTTATGGCGACCCATCTCGGACTGCCGGGAAAAATCCCGCACATGCTGGATCACGCCGGAAGCGCGTTGCACATTGCGGCGGATGTCCCGCGCAATGGAGGCCATTTCCTCCGTACTGAATGCTATTCCGCGATGGATCATCTTGTCCAGCAGGTCGGAACAGACCTGGATCACATTCAGCGGCTGGTTGATCTCGTGCGCCATGCCGGCGGCCATCTGGCCGATGGTGGTCATCTTGCTGGCCTGGATAAGCTGGGTTTCCTTTTCGACGCTCTCGGAGATATCGGTCGTGGCAACAATAACCGCATCGCTGTCGCCATAACGCGCCGGGCAGAAGATAATGTTGACGTAAAAGGGCCGGCCGCCTTTGCGATAGTTACGTTTTTTAGTGAGCAGCAGCGACTGTTTGTCCGACATGTGCTTCAACCCCTGCACCAGTTCGTCGTCATCTTTATCGCAAAGATCGGGAAAAGCGGTTCCCAGCAGTTCCTCGTCGGTATAGCCGTAGCTGTCCCGGACGCGTTTGTTGATATCGAGAATCCTGTAGCTGTCCCGGTCCAGAATGAAAATCGGATGCGGGTCGCTGTTGAACAGGGTCTGATACTTTTCCTGAGACTTGATGTACTGATCCTGTAAGCGCGCATTTTCCAGGGCCGCCCCGATACGATTGCCGATCAACTCCAGAACGTGCTTCTGATCGAGGGAAAACTGGCGGGGCTTGCCGGTGGCCATCCGGATGACGCCCAGAATGGTTCTTTCCTTGCTGGTGATGGGAATGAAGGCCAGGGAAAATTGTTTGGGATCGGCCGCGTCAACCCTTCCGGCACCGGGTCCTGCGGGCCGGTCTTCACGGATCAGAAACTCTCCGCTTTGCGCCACCTGTCGAATAATGCTTAATTCCTCCGGGCCGGGCGTACGGCGGGAGGCTTTTGTGGCCGTAAAATGGCAGCGCCGCAGAGAGAACTCGCTATTGTCCTCCATAAGATAAATGCAGAGATTATCGGCCGCCATAAACTGTTGAACTTCATCCAGGGCCCTGTCGATCCGCGCCTCCACGTCAATATCATCGTTGAGCGCCGAATAGACCTTGCAGAGGGTCTGGAGTTCGTGGGTATGGCGCTCCCGCTCCTGCTCGGCCTTCTTGTCTTCGGTTTTATCCCACAGGGTTTCAATCGCCCCGATGATTCGGCCATCGGGGGATTTGATGGGGGCGGCCGTAAACCAGCACCACTTGCCGCCCTCCCCCAGGCTGGGGAAAAAGATCTCGGCCTCATAGGCGCCTTCGATGAGGGCGGACTTCTGCCAGCGTCGGCCATATAGACTCGGCAAGTCATCTTCGCCCGCATGCTTCAGAATGACATCGGCCAGAGAAGGCCGTTCCGAGCTGTAGAAAGGTGCCCACTGTTTGCGGCTGCCCACCATTTCCCGGGCGGCGTATCCGGTAAGTTTCTCCAGGGCCCGATTCCAGTGGGTCACCCGGTGGTTTTCATCGATGTCAAACGTGGGCATCGTGCTGCCCTGAATAATCTGGGATAAGGTCATCTGGCTTCTGAGAAATTCCCGTTCGATTTCGACATAGCGGGTGTTGCGAGCCTGGACCGCATCCGTTATATGGTCCGCAAACTGCCGGAAAAGAAGTTCGATCTCGCGGTCGACATTAGGGTGTTGGCGCAACTTGTACAAAGCGCGTTTCTTTTCCTTTTCCAGCTGTATCGCGGTCCACAGGGATCGGGCCTCGATATGGTCGATCAGTTCGACGGCGGGCGGCGTGGTTTGCCTGATCTCATCCGCCAGGGGCGGATCCATGGTCAGTTCCGGCAGGAACTGCAGGTCCTTGAAATGATAAAACTCCCGGTAGTCGGGCGTGGTAAACAAACCCATTTCCCTGGCGTATTGCACGCCTTCCGCCTGCTGGTTGACATCGGCCACACCTAACACATCGGGGGCGTGGTCCCTGAATCCTTTGTCCAACAGGCATTCGAGAAAAATTTTACAGAAGGGACCGCCACCGATCACGGCGAATCTGGAATCCAGTAAACGCAAACTCATGGGCTTTCCTTTTGAAACCATCCCCCCCTCTGTGGTGACAGGGGGCCGTACCGCCGATCAGAACATAACCAGGCTGACGATGACCAGACACGGCAGCAGAAAGACCACCGCGTACTTCAGAATATAGCCGAAAAAACTCGGCATGGGGGTGCCCGCCTCCTCGGATATGGAGCGCACCATAAAATTAGGGGCGTTGCCGATATAGCTGAAGGCGCCAAAGAACACCGCCCCGCATGAAATCGCTCTCAAATAGGCCGCCTTCTCGGTTATCAGCAAGGGCACGGCCTGGGTCTCCGGCATGCCGGAAAAAAAGCTTCCCAGGGCCGTGTTGAAAAAGGTGAGATAGGTCGGTGCGTTGTCCAGAAACCCCGAAAGAACGCCCGTTACCCAGAAGTAGTGCAGGGGTTCTTTGACCCCGTTGACCAGAAAGGCCAGGGCACCGTGGGCCCCGGCCTTGAGAATCAGAAGGCACGGAATCATGGTCACGAAAATCCCGATGAACAGGTAGGCCACTTCGATGATGGGGAACCAGGAGAAGTTGTTGTCCTCCCGAAGTCCGGTCGGCGTCACCACCAGGGACAGGATCCCCAGGGCGATCAGCAGGAAATCCCGCACCCAGTCCTGCACGGCCCGGTGGACACCGAGGATACGGATGTCGCCCCAGTCGAAGATACCGCTCATCAGCACCGCCAGGACCACACCGGCCAATATCAAAAGATTGGTGAGGCCTTCGATCTTCAGGGGTATTTTGACGCCTCCCGGCGGGTGGTCCGCAATCCCTTCCCGCCGGTAGTGGTAACTCTCCAGCACAAAATAGATGGTCAGCAGAAGACCCGCCATAATCAGCGTGTGGGGCAGGATTTTGAAGGTCCAGAAAAAGGGCACGCCGTGCAGGTAGCCGAGAAAAAGCGGCGGATCTCCCAGAGGGGTCAGGGAACCGCCGACGTTGGCCACCAGAAATATGAAGAAGACCACCATGAAGGTGCGGTTTTTTCGGTGCCGGTTGGCGTTTAACAACGGCCGAATCATCAGCATGGCCGCACCGGTGGTGCCCATCCACGACGCCATGGCCGCACCGATAATCAACAGGGTCGTGTTGACCATCGGCGTGCCCCTCAGGGTGCCGCGCAACATAATACCGCCGGAAACCGTATACAGCGACCACAAAAGGATGATGAAAGGGACGTAATCCGCCAGAAGGATGTGTAAAATCTCATGCAGGGCTTCCCCCCTGAAGGCGATCAGGAAAGGGATGCCCAGCATGGCCGCCCAGAAAGCGGCGACTTTGCCGAAATGGTGATGCCAGAGCTGCGGCGCCAGCAGCGGCAAAAAGGCGATCGAAAGCAGCATGCCGGCAAAGGGCAAACAGCTCCAGAGGGACAGGGTCTCTCCCAGGTTGGCATGGCCCCCGGCGTGGTCGGCGGCGACATCGGCTTGTGCGCCCGTGCCGGCAGGGGTTTCGGTGGCCGCGACCACCATGCCGGCCAAGATCAGAGCGGCCAGACAAAACAGGATGACGACCCGAAGTGTGCCTTTAGGACCCCTTGAACGCATTGATTGTTCTCCCTTTACACCCCCTGACGAATTCAATGTATCATAGCAGAAAAAGTCTTCCGCATAAAGTGCCTGGGGGGTACCTGGAGGATGACATCCAAACGCTTTTTCAACCGGTCTTCCGAGAGCCCCGGGCCGTCGTCTTTGATGCTCACCACGATGTCGGCCTCAAAGCGCTGCCCGCCTGAGATCGCGAAATGAGTGCGGGCGGATCGTGTCTCCCTTTGCAAATGCGAAATCTCTTGATATAGCATGGTCCCAGTGTCATCATGGCAACCATTTCGCCGCATTAGGGTTCGCACAAAAATAAATTAGCAATTTTCAGCGTTGAGGCGCCCGCCCGGCAAGGCGCGAAAGCGCAGGAATAGCCGGCCTATTCCGAGCTTTTGCAACGCCGCCGGGCGGGATGCATCGGCGCATAAAATGTGAAGTTATTTTTGCGCGAGCCCTTAATATCCCCAAGACGCAAACGGCCGGGACGACGCGCACCATGCCTGAATCCGATCTCAATCTTCGTGAAAAGGAATTGCGATGCCTGCTGGATTTGTCCCGCCTGGTCGAAACGCCGGGCATTGAACTGGAAGGCATCCTGAAGGGCACCGTTCAAATTCTACCGTCGGCGCTGAAATATCCGGACATATCCTGCGCGCGCTTGACCGTGATGGATCATTGCCATCAAACCGCGAATTTCAGCCCAACCGAATGGTGCCTGTCTTCATCCATTAAAATTCATGGCCAGATCCAGGGGAAATTAACAATCTGCTACCTCGAGCCCCGCCCTCCCCTGGATGATGGCCCCTTCTCCCGTGAAAAACGCACCCTGCTGAATGCCGTGGCGGAGCGGATCGGGGAAATCGCGGAGCACCAACTGGCGCGAGCGGCCCTGGCCAAAAGCGAAACGCGCCTCAAAGATATTGTCGATAACGCCCTGGTCGGAATAAGCATCGTTCAGGAAGGCGAGGTGGTCTACCGGAACCCGGAACTTCGGCGCATATGTGGGGAAATGGGCGATCACGTTTGTTTTTTAGAGCCGCAACGCATCTATCCGGAAGATCGCGCGAAGGTCCATAAAACCTTCGAGGCTCTCCTGTCCGGCCAGGCGCCGAGAATCGAAATCGAATACCGCTTCTACCCGCGTGCTGATCAGCAGACCTCTTTGAAGTGGGTCTATTGTCGCGCGACACGGATCGACTACCGCAACCAGGATGCTATTTTAATAAACCTGATGGAAATCACCCGGGCCAAGGAAATGGAGCGGATGCTGCGCATCCAGGACAAAATGTCTTCCCTGGGACGGGTGGCGGCGGGGATTGCCCACGAAATCCGCAACCCCCTGTCCGGTATCAATATCTATTTGGACGCTCTCGAAAAAATCCTCAGTAAACCCGAAAAGGACAAAAAGGTTTTCGACATCCTTCAACAACTGAAATCGGCTTCCGCCAAAATCGAAACGGGCATCCGACGCGTTTCCGATTTCTACTGACCTTCCGTACCCCTGTTTGAAATGTGTG
>JAERRP010000029.1 GCA_016735415.1 Desulfobacterales bacterium
GGATGCTTTCCCCCGCACGCATTTTTGGAGTTGGGGGCGGCGACTCGTGAGATCCGCGAAGGGCAAGCAGGCCGAAACCGCCCCACCAGACGGCCGCGGTCAGAAACGACCAGCGAACGGCCGCAGCACTGTCGGGCAGCCCGAAGCGTTCGGGCTGGAGGGTCATCACCACATTGAGCAGAAACAGCAGGCCTCCGCCCAGATACCCGGCGGCAAAACCGAGGGCCGAGACCCGGTTGAGCTGATCCCGGGGGGCCACGTGGGGAAGGAGGGCATCGTAAAAGATGTTGGCACCGGAAAAACCGACGATGCCGGCTGTATAAACCAGAATCGCCCCGATCCACTGCCCCCGGCCGATGAAAAAAAGCAGGGCGGTGCTGAAGACACCCAGAGCGGCAAAGCGGGCCAGGAAGGTTTTGCGGGCGCAGCCCCGGTCGGCGATGGCCCCCAGAACGGGCGCGGCCAGCGCCACCAGCAGGCCCGCCAGAGCGCTTCCCAGTCCCAGACGGGCGGTGCTGAGGTTGACATCGGCGCCGTAGCTCCAGAACTGTTTGAAAAAAATCGGGAAGAATCCGGCCATGACGGTGGTGGCGAAGGCCGAATTGGCCCAATCGTAAAGCGCCCATCCCCAGACGGCCCGGCGGTTGTTTTGATCGGTCATAAGCATTCCGTAGAAGGCCGCTTGGCCTTGTGACGACCCGGCCCTCCGTCCGCATCCGGCGGCGGGGCAGGGTTGTTGCAAAGCACCCGGGTAAAGGTTAAGTTGAGCTCCCGAAAACCGACGCCCCTTTAATCGCCGATTCACATCCGAAGGCCGCCGCGGCTTCGGCGGATCAACTAATTAAAGCCGAAAGGCATCCGCGCCACGAATATCAAGCGTCTCATACACCATGTCCCGGTTGGCCGGATTCTGACGGCTCTGCTCGTCCTGGCGCTTTTGGGCACCACCGGGCTGGGCCTTTACGGCCGGGTCCTTTACCGCCAGGTGGAGGAGCGTTTTGCCGGCCGTCGCTGGCTTATTCCATCACGGGTCTTTTCCGATGTTACCCTGCTCTATCCCGGTCTGTCCATAAACCGCCCGGCGCTGCTGCGCAAGCTCTACCGTCTGGATTACCGGCCGGTCGACCACCCGCTGCGCCGGAAGGGCGAAATGCGTGTCCGGGGTGACGGCATCGATATATTTCTACACGATTTACAGATCCCGGATCAACATCGGCCCGGATTTCCGGTGTGCCTGCGCCTGCAGGACGGCCAGATTGCGGCGCTCGAACCACTGGACCAGAGGGGCGATTTGTTGTCTGTGCTGACACTGGAACCGGAAGAACTGGCGTTGTTTTTCGGCCCGGAGCGGGAGAAAAGAATATTGGTGGCGGTCGATCAGCTGCCGCCGCACCTGATTCACGCTGTCCTGGCGGCCGAGGACAGCCGTTTCTATGCGCACCACGGTCTCGACCTGCGGGGCATCGCCCGGGCATTGGTCACCAATGTGCGTCACCTGGCCGTGCGTCAGGGCGGTTCCACCATTACCCAGCAGTTGGCCAAAAATTTTTTTCTGACCCCGGAAAGAACCTTGCGCCGCAAACTGAAAGAAGTCCTGCTGGCGCTGGTGATCGAGTGGCGCTATGCCAAAGACGAAATTCTGGAAATGTACCTCAACGAGATCTATTGGGGGCAAGACGGCTCGGTTTCGGTCAACGGGGTCGGCGAGGCCGCCGACTTCTATTTTGGTAAACCGCCCGAGGCGCTGACATTGGGGGAGGCGGCGGCGCTGGCCGGGCTGATCAAGAGTCCCAACGCCTACTCCCCCTACCGGGATCCCGACCGTTGCCGCCGCCGGCGCAACGCCGTATTGAAGGCCATGCGCGTCAATGGCTGGCTGGATAAGATCGCCCTTGCAAGGGGGCAGGCGGAACCGCTGGCACCCCGCGCCCAAATCCGGCAATGGCGGCGTACGCCCTATTTTATCGATTATCTTCAGGGCCAACTGGCCGCGCTTTACGAGCCGGAAGCCCTGGCTTCCCTGGGACTTGCGATTCATACCACATTGGACCCACTGGTCCAGGAAGCTGCGGAAACGGCCCTGACAAATGGTCTCAAGCGCCTGGAAACCCTTTATCCGACCTTGCGGCGGCAGGATCCCCTCCGGCAGCTCCAGGGGGCGGTGGTGGTCATGAAGCCGACCAGCGGCGCCATCCTGGCCATGGTCGGGGGGCGGGATTACCGCCATTCCCAGTTCAACCGGATCAGTCAGGCCCGGCGTCAGGCCGGCAGCACCTTCAAGGTATTCACTTATCTGGCCGGACTGGACGACTTTACGCCGATTTCCATCCTGTCCAATGCCGCCCGGACCTATCATGTCGACGGGCAGGACTGGCAGCCGAGAAACGACACCGCGAACGACGTGCCGCGGGTCAGCCTGCGGGAGGCCCTGGCGCGCTCCATCAACCGCGCCACGGTTGACCTGGCCATGCGGGTCGGCATGGAAAAGGTGGCGGATACCGCCCGTCGTTTCAGGTTTTCTTCCCAACTGCAGCCTTTTCCCTCACTGGCGCTGGGGGCCGTGGATGTCTACCCGCTGGAACTGGCGCGGGCCTATTGCGTGTTTGCGGCCGCCGGCACCCAGCCTTTTCCACTGGGGTTGCGCGCGGTGTTCGACGACCGGGGAAGACTCATCGAGCACCGCCCCATGCGCTTGAAGCGAATCATTTCGCCGGCCAGGGCTTTCCTGATCGATGCCATGCTGCAAAGTGCCGTCCGATTGGGCACGGGCCGGGCTTTGGCCGGTTGGGGGATCAACTTTCCGGTGGCCGGCAAAACCGGCACGACCAACAATTATCGCGATGCCTGGTTTGTGGGTTTCACCCCCGATCTTCTGGCCCTGGTCTGGGTGGGGTTTGACAACGGCGACAGCCTGCAGGTCTCCGGGTCCCAGGCCGCCCTGCCCATCTGGGCCGAAATCATGCGGGCCATACCCCATCAGGTTTCAGGGGCCGCATTTACACCCCCGCCCACCGTTGTAAAACACACGATCTGCACCCGTGACGGTTTTCCGGATGTGAGCGGCGACTGCCCCGAGACCGGGGAGGAGTGGTTTCAGGTCGACAACGTGCCGGAGGACGATCCGATTCTGGTAAAGGCCCAATCATCCTGGTATCGCTGGTGGCATCGACTTAAAGGGGAGAACCATGAACCTTAGATCCAGATGGCTGGGATTCGCGGGCGTCGGCCTGCTCCTGGTGTCCTGCAAAATGGCCGTTCCGCCGCCGCCGGGGGAAACCGCGGCGATACTCCCGCCCGTAGCAAGTCTGCCGCCGCCCTTGCAAGCACCCGACGAAGAAGCCGGCCTGAAGCGAGAGAAAGCCGCCGCGGCGTTGATCGACAGGGGCCGGACGCTGATGGAGGACGGGCGGATTGATCCGGCCATGCGCCTGTTCGAGCAGGCCCTGTCACTTTCACCGCATTATGGGCCCGGCTATTTCTACCTGGCCGAGGCCTGGCTGGCAAAAGCGGATTGGTCTCAGGCCCGTGAATTGCACCGCCAGGCCGAGCTCTACCTGGATGCGGTTGCGCCCTGGGAAGCACGCCTGGCCGAACAGCGACGCCGTGTCGAGCGCGCGGCCGCGGCCGGAGAACCCTGACGCAACCGGGAACCGTTATCCGGCGGGGCCTGAAACGCTCGTGGACTTCCCCCGATATCAGGCGAAATAGCCCTTTTCCGGATGCCAGCGCCGGATTTTGATGTACTGGGGGAATGCATGCGGTTTGTAGAGTGATTTATTCAGCAACACGCGCAGGCAGTCCTGGATGCCCTCGGACATGGTGGGATGGGGGTGAACGGATTTGAGGGCATCGCGGATGCCCTTGTCCTGATCCATCAGAAACGCGATGGTCATGATGGTGTTGGAGGCCTGGGGACCGGCCGCGCGCATGCCCAGAACTTTCTGATCTACGTCATCGCTCACCAGGATCTTGAGAAAACCCTTGGTGGAACGCATGGCGATCGCCCGCGGCAGCAAGGCATTGGCGTAGTAAGCCACGCGGTAGGGAAGGCCTTTTTTCTGGCAGGTTTTTTCATTGAGCCCCACCGCCGCGACCGCGGGTTTGAAGAACATCACGGTGGACATGTTGCGGTAGTTCAGCGGCCATTGGTTGTTACCGTACATGTGTTTGATGGCGAAACGGCCTTCCATCTCCGCCAGGTTGACCAGGGCCGGCCGATGGGTCACATCCCCGGCGGCGTAAATGTGTTTGCTGACACAGCATTCATCGCTGGTGGCCAGATAACCCTGCGGCGGGGTCAGAATACCGGCATGCGTGAGCTTCAAACCGTCTAAATTGGGCTGGCGGCCGATGGAAATCAGGGCCGCATCCACTTCCAGAACCTTCGAGTGACCATCGTCGAAATCCAGGATCACCTGGAGATAGTCTTCGAAATGGAGAATATCCCTCAGGATGGCGGAGTGGAGGATGTTGACGCCGTTGTTTTCCAGGTTGGCGCTGATAAAATCGCCGACATCATCGTCTTCATAGGGGATGATGCGTTCGGCATAATCCACCAGATGCACCTGGGTCTGGCCGAAATTGGAGAAAATCGTGGCGTATTCGCAGCCGATCACGCCTGCGCCCACGATCATGAGACGTTTGGGGAAGTCTTTCAGGTTCAGAACGCTGTCGGAGTCGATCACGCGGATGCCGTCCGTCGTAATGCCGGGGAAGGCGCGCGGGGTGGAGCCGGTCGCAATGACAAAAAAGTCGGCCTGGATTTCTTCGCTTTGACCGTCGAGATATTCGACGGCCACCGCGTGCGGGGAGACGAAAGACCCCCATCCTCGCTTCAGGGTCACGCTGCCCGGCCCCTGGTGGCGGTGGGGTGCGTAGGTTTCGATTTGCGACAGCATCTGGTACTGCTTCTCACGCACCGCCTGGAGAACTGAATCCCGCATGGCCTGGTAATCCATGGTCAGCCCGGAAGCGCGGTAGCCGCGACCGGTTCTGGCCGCCCGGGAGTAATCGTTGGCCAGTTCCCACATGGTTTTGGAGGCCAGGGCCCCCCACATGACACCGGCGCCGCCGATTTCCCGGCCCTCGACAATGCAAACGTCCTTGCCCAGGTCCAGGGCCCGCATGGCCGCCGCGAACCCGCCCGGGCCGCACCCGATAACACAAACGTCGTATTTATTGCGGTTGGCATCGGCCATGGAATTGATCCTTTGAAAATATTGGGTTATATGCAGACCGTATCGGCGTCGAAAACCGGCCGGCCGCTATTGCCGGTTGAATAACGGTTTTGTTATGAAAATGATGTTGTGAAGTGATCGCTGCTTTACGCCGTTTGCTTTTTGTGAGGCCTGCATGCTCAGAAGACTGACCGCTGTCAGCGCGGCCCCTTTGTCTATCATTCTCTTTATGCTGATCCTGGTCCATTTGCAACCGCCGGGTCTGCGGGCCCTGTTCAGGGGCGCACGGCCCGAAACAGCGGCTCCGCAACGCACAGAAGCGTGAAGGTGACCGTCAGTGTCGGATTGGCCGACAGGGCGCGACGTAAAAGAAAAGCCGGAGACGTGTTGAAGGCCGCCGACAAGGCGCTTTACAAGGCCAAGAAGAGCGGCCGCAACCGACTGTGCCGGGAAACATAGGGCTCGCGAAAAAATAACGTACATTTTAAGCGCCGATGCATTCCGCCCGGCGGCGTTGTGAAAGCTCGGAATAGGCCGGCTATTCCTGCGCTTTCACGCCTTGGACCGACGGGCGCCTCAACGCTGAAACTTGTGAACTTATTTTTACGCGAACCCTGAGG
>JAERRP010000259.1 GCA_016735415.1 Desulfobacterales bacterium
GTAGCGATCAATGCGGAGTTGATCACGCCGATTGCGATGGAGAAGGAGCTGCGTTTTGCGATCCGCGAAGGCGGGCGTACGGTCGGCGCCGGGGTTGTCAGTGAAATCGTGGAGTAAGCGATTAAGGAGATAATTAGGTGAGAATCATCGTTACCCTGGCCTGCCAAGAGTGCAAGCGACGAAATTATACGACGACCAAGAACAAACGAACGACGCCGGACAAGCTTGAATTCAGCAAGTATTGCCGTTTCTGTGGTAAGCATACGGCCCATCGGGAAACCAGGTAAGAGGCCTTCGGCAGCGACGGCTTGGAGCGTTTGGTAAAAGAGGTTCACCTTTGCAGGCCAGTAGCTCTAATTGGTAGAGCATCGGACTCCAAATCCGAGGGTTGGGGGTTCGAATCCCTCCTGGCCTGCCATCTTTTTCGAACGGCAAAATGAATTCCAGGGCAGGTCGGGTGACGGCCCAGCCTGCTGCATACATTTTTGGGAAAACCATGGCTCGCTTACAACGAAAGAAAAGCACCAGCACCAAGAAAAAAAAGCAGGACACGGCGCTGGGAAATCAGGCTGAAACGACGCCGGCGGCTGATGGCACTGCCGGTGCCGCACCGATCGCCAAGAAAAAAGCTTATACGGTATCACGTCGCCCTTCAGCCGCTGTGAAAACCAAAGGCGAATCCGGTGGTAAAATCCAGGGCTGGTGGGGGCAGTCCATGCAGTTCCTCCGCGAGGTCAAGGTGGAACTCAACAAAGTCACCTGGCCATCCCGCAAACAGACCATCGGGTCGACCTTGGTGGTCCTGGTTCTGGTATTTATCATTTCCGCATTTCTTGGCGTGGTCGATATGGGTCTTTCCAGCCTTGTGCGCCTGGTCCTGCACTAATGTGAGGGAAAAATTGACCCTAAAAAGATGGTATGTTGTTCACGTTTACTCCGGGTTTGAGAATAAAGTCCAAAAGGCCTTGGAAGACCGTATTCGAACTTCTCCGGATCCGGACAAATTCGGAGAAGTGGTCGTGCCGACGGAAGAAGTCGTGGAACTGGTCAAGGGTAAAAGAAAAACCTCGGCCCGCAAGTTTTATCCCGGCTATATCCTTGTCAATATGGTCTTGGATGACGAGACCTGGCATATCGTCAACAACACGGCCAAAGTGACCGGCTTTTTGGGGGGGCGGGACAAACCCGCACCGATTTCCGATGAGGAGGCCGGCCAGATTCTCAACCGCATGGAAGCCGGTAAAGAAAAGCCGCAGCCGAAGTATCTTTTCGACGTCGGCGACGAAATCCGCGTTATCGACGGCCCTTTCAACAACTTCAACGGCACGGTGGACGAGGTCAACCCCGAGAAAGGCAAAATCAAGGTTCTGGTCAGCATTTTCGGGCGGCCTACGCCGGTGGAACTGGATTTCGTTCAGGTCACCAAGATGTAATTGTCAGGAAACGATTGGCAATAGAGGGAGTTAGGGATTAGAGATGGCTAAAAAAATAATGGCAATGATCAAATTGCAGGTTGAGGCGGGCAAGGCCAACCCTTCCCCGCCGATCGGTCCGGCTTTGGGCCAGCACGGCGTCAATATCATGGATTTCTGCAAGACTTTCAACGCGCGAACGGCCAATGAGGCCGGAATGATTATTCCGGTGGTCATCACTGTTTTTAAGGACCGTTCGTTTACGTTCATCACTAAAACGCCCCCCGCGGCGGTTCTGTTGAAGAAAGCGGCTAAAGTGGCCAAGGGCGCGGGCGATCCGAAACGCGACCGGGTTGGAAAAGTTACGCGCACCCAGGTCGAAGAGATTGCCAAATTGAAAATGCCGGATCTGAACGCGACTGATTTGGACGCGGCCTGCCGAATTATCGCAGGCACCGCCCGC
Source organism: Desulfobacterales bacterium (assembly GCA_016735415.1). The sequence continues at coordinate 1,876 of JAERRP010000259.1, forward strand.
AGTATGGGGATCGAAGTCGTTTAGCGAAAGGGAGTGAGAAAAGAACAATGCCGAAGCGGGGTAAACGATATACGGAGTCCAGAGATAAATTGAAGGCGGCCGCGCCGTCGAATTTCGAAGAAACCGTGCAACACACACTGGCGTCATCTTTTGCCAAATTTGACGAGACGGTGGATGTGGCCGTAAGGCTGGGTGTGGATCCGAGTCTTGGAGCATACCCCTTATAAGCTGTTGTAAT